>JAFQLL010000029.1 GCA_017414645.1 Clostridia bacterium
CGTTAATGTTGTAGTGGCTTACCTTGGCAACACTTTCGTCGATAGCTGTAACAGCGTAGCCGTGGTTCTGGCTTGTGATATAAAATCTGCCCAGATCAACAAACTTTACCGGGTAGTTGCCGCCTCTGTGGCCATGTTCCATTTTTTCAACACTGCCGCCTGCTGCAAGAGCCATAAGCTCATGACCAAGCTCAATGCCTAAAACTGCAACGCCCGATTCGTATATTTTCTTTACGTCAGCAATAATATCTTCGTATTCGCAGGGGTTTCCGGGGCCGTTTGAAAGAACAATGCCGTCATATGCTGCATTAAGAATTTCATCAACCGCTGTTGTGGCAGGGTAAACTGTTATGTCCAGATTGCGCGCCTTAAGAGAATCAATAATGCTCTTCTTTACACCGTAGTCAATAACCGCAACCTTTTTGCCGCTACCTTCAATGTGGCGACTGCTCACGCTTGTTACAGCCTTGATACCATTCTTCGCTTTGTATTCCTTAAGCTTTGCCACAACCTCGTCAAGTTCAAAGTGAGTTGTTGTTACAAAACCCACCATGGAGCCCTTGTCACGGAGCTTTATAGCAATAGCGCGAGTGTCAACGCCTTCAATACCTGTTACACCATAACGGCAGAGGTAGTCGGAAAGAGTGATTTCCATTCGGAAGTTGCTTGCAGCTTCACTAAGCTCGCGTACGATAAGGCATTTCGCCCAGATTCTTTCTGATTCCATGTCGGAAAGGTTAACGCCGTAGCTGCCTACAATAGGATATGTGAGAACAACACCCTGACCGTAGTAAGAGGGGTCGGAAAGTGTTTCAACGTAGCCTACAACAGAAGTGTTAGCAACGATTTCGCATGTACAGTCACGCACAGCACCAATGCTTTCACCCTCGTAAACCGAGCCGTCTTCAAGGATTAAATATGCTTTCATTTCAGCACCTGCCCTTTCATTTATTTGGTAAATCGCGTAGGATTTTGCCCCTAATTCTCTAATAATACATTATACATCAAACGAGTTTTGTTTGCAATAGTTTCAAATTAGTTTTTTGTGCATTTTTTCATTTTTAGACAACATGTTTTTTTATCATTCATAAATTTTCTTGTTTTTGTTGACTTTACCTGAAAAAAATTGTATTATAGTTAAGTAGTAAACATTTTTCAGGAGGCTGTAAGAATGAAAAAGTCTTTAAAGGCATCTGCTAAAAATATAGATACTGCCATGAAGAAAAAGGCAGAAAATAACATTACCATTGTCAACTGTGCGGTTATAATATATGCACTTTTACTGGCGGTAATCGCATCTATGTCCAATTCTTCCGTTACGGTAGCAGGGGCTGTTTCAATCAGACGTATCCTCTTCTATTGCGGCATTGCAGGCTTCATGGGCATTGCAGCGTACGCAGCATACAAGTCAAACAAATCGTTTCTGAAGTATTCACTCATGTGTCTTTTCGTTTCGATTACATCAGTTGCAGCACTTATCTGTAACAATGCTCGTGCATGGGGCACAATTGTTACCTGGGTAGCTCTCGGTGTAGCTCTTGTATTCAATATGGTTTATGCATATCTTACAGACAGGAACCTCTACTATTCCTCGAAGAAAACGCCCATTGTTTTCAAAACAGTTGTAGGTGCTGTATACTTCATTTTGTTACTTGTTCTTGTGCTTGCAGCTTTTAAAATTATATAAATCAGCATAAAAAATCGGTTGCCTCCGGCAACCGATTTTTTTACATTATAGGAAATTACACATTTCCTATAATGTAAAAAAAATTTAATTTTATTGCCATGCGAGAATTTCCTCGCCAGGCTCGGAAAACGCATATGGCATTACAAAGTGTTTTCTCCTCTGTCTGCCTTAGCTCAAGCTATTGCCAACAAGTGTCGGAGACACTTTGTTCTTAGCATTAATACTTTCTCACTATTCTGCAATAGCCGAATTTGTCGTCGGGAGAAGCAAGCATAACTCTTCTGCCTCTTACCGCAAATACCTTGCCCGATTCAACATTCACAATTCTTACTGTGTCTTCACACTTTTCAATGGTCCAGAGCATTGATTTCTTGTCGGAAATGTCGCGCATTGTACCATCGGAGGAAAGAGCCTTGCCTGTTGCCTTATGGACAATGTTGTAGCAGTTGCCCTTTTCCCAGAAGTTCCAGATAAGGTTTTCGTCCTTATAGGAAAGGGGACGTGTGAATACATCGTAGCCGTCACTTGAAAGGTATGCTGTAAAGCCGTTTGCCATAATGCGGTAATCCTCAGATTCTATGGAGAATACCGAATAAGTCTTGGTTTTCGCATCGAAGGCAATTTCGTCTGCCCATTCAATGTGGCACACACCGTCTTCAATAGTAATGGGAAGGAATATGTAGCCCGAGTTATTATAGTCAACCGGATCCCAACGGTCGGCAACGTAAATATAGTGCTCACCGAATTTAACTACTGCTGTAGGCTGCGAGTTAAAGGTTACGCAGTCACCGAAGTTTGAAATAGAAGACCATCTGTCTTCAATTCCGAAGGAGGATGCACTGCCACCCTGGTTAGGATTCCAGCCTGTGCACATGGAGGAAAGCATGTAATACTTTCCGTTCTTTTCAAAAACTGCAGGCGCTTCACGATACTGACCTGCCCAGAGAGCTTTAACGTGCTCGTCAATTGACATATAGTCATCGGAAAGGCGGTAAACCATCATGTCAGCGTTGTCGCGACCGGATGCAAAGAAATATGCGGTGCCGTCCTTATCCTTATAAAGAGTACAGTCACGGGCATCGTTACCTACGGGGTTGAAGCTTCCGCGATACACATAGTCACCGTCAACAGTGTCACAGGTAGCAATTGCACAACGTGCAGCGTTGTAGTCAACACCGTTTTCATAGTGCATCCACATAACGTACTGCTTTGTTTTTTCACAATACAAAACCTTGGGGCGTTCAATGTTTACACCTTTTCCCTGATATGTGAGCTCAAGGTCCGTTCTCATGTAATGGGGCTTTTTTTCAGAGGTGATACGTAAAACCACATTTCTGAACTCCCAGTCCATAAGGTCTTTACTTCTGTAGCAGGCAACTCTCTTGTCGCCGTCTCTTACCTCACCGAACATATAATAATAACCGTTGTCCTCCAGTAAGCCCGCACCGTGCGCATGCATGGGCTTTCCGTCGGTATCGAGCATGGGCATTCCGTTTCTGATACTTGTTACCATGTAAAATCCTCCTTAATAAAGCAATTCTTTGTTTAATAATATCATATTCAAAACACTCTTTCAATAGAAAAAAGGATTTTACCGAGGTAAAATCCTTTAAATTTTTATTTATCTTTCATCAAGCTTTACATACTGGCTTCTTGTTGTAAGGGACTTATAAGCAGGACGTATAATTCGTGAGGATATTGTCATTTCCTCTATGCGGTGTGCGCACCAGCCTGCAATACGTGCCATTGCAAACATGGGAGTGTACACATCGCGGGGAATACCGAGCATGGAATATACAAATCCCGAGAAAAAGTCCACATTGGGAGAAAGAATTTTGTCGTGCCCCTTAATTTCGGCAAAAAGCCTGGGCGCAGTTCTTTTGATAATGCGGTAAAGCTCCAATTCGTCTTCTCTGCCCTTTTCCTTTGCAAGTGTTTCCGCTGCCTTCTCAAGAATTACAGCACGAGGGTCAGATACTGTATAAATTGCATGACCCAAGCCATACACAAGACCTGTCTTGTCGTATGCCTGCCTTGTAATGATTTTTGCCAGATAGTCTGTTATTTCTGCTTCGTTTGTGAGAGAGGAAATGTGGGCCTTAATGTCGTCAATCATACCCATAACCTTAGCATTGGCACCACCATGACGGGGTCCCTTTAATGAACCTATTGCCGCACTTATGGCACTATAGGTGTCTGTACCTGAGCTGGATACAACGTGTGTTGTAAAGGCAGAGTTGTTACCACCGCCGTGTTCAGCATGCAAAATAAGTGTAAGGTCCAATACCTTCGCTTCTGTTTCTGTGTATGCATGGTCGGGACGCATCATGTATAAAAAGTTTTCTGCAGTGGACAAATCACGGCTGGGTGTGTGCAAAACAAGACTCTTACCGTCAAAATAGTGAGCCTTAGCAGCATATGCATGGGCTATGAACACAGGAAAACGTGCAATAAGCTCAATAGACTGACGAAGCATGTTTTCCAAACTTGTGTCATCAGGATTCGGGTCGTATGAGTATTCAGCCAACACGCTTCTGGCAAGCTTGTTCATTATGTTTGAACTGGGCGCCTTTAATATCATATCCTCGGTAAAGTTTTTGGGAAGGGGCCTGCAGGAATTAAGATATTCCGTAAATTCACTGAGTTCTTCCTTTGTGGGCAGCTTACCGAATAAAATGAGATAAATGGTTTCTTCAAAGCCGAAGCGGTTTTCCAAAGTGCAACCGTTTACGATATCGCTCACGCTGATACCACGGTAGCGAAGCGAGCCCACATCAGGCTTCTTTTCGCCTTCATCCATAATATAACCGTGAACCTCACCAATTTTTGTAAGACCTACAAGTACACCGCTGCCATCCTCGTTACGCAGGCCCCTTTTCACGCTGTAGCGCGAATATGCATTAGGGTCCATGTCATAATTAGACTCAGCTGCCTGTAGATATTTTTTAAACAATTCGTTGTTTCTTTCCATTGTTTTCATCCCTTCAAATCTGAATCGCGGACCGGTTTTATTGTTTTCGAAAAACAAATGTCCGCCACAGGAAAACGTTTTTTCGTGTATAGGTTATATTTTACACATAAACTGCTCTCATGTCAAACACTTTTTTCATTTTTTACACGAAAAGTGCCTTCCTTGACATCAATGCGCCTTTATGATAAAATGAAATGGAATTAATTTTGTTTTCAACCTCAGAGGTGATATATTTATGAAAAAGCTTTTTGCGCTGATTTCGGCGGTGGTTTTACTGCTTTCTGCCTGCAACACGGGCAAAGAAAGCGACCCCACTGAATATTCAACCATGCCAACAGAGTACATTGAAGCAACCGAGGAGGCCACAGAGCCAACGGAGGACGAAACCGCCTATAATATTTTTACAGACGAACGTCCCTATGCAGTTATGATCGATAACGACGGAAACTCCTCCCGCCCCCATGCAGGCTTGGAGGATGCATACCTTGTTTACGAAATGTATGTTGAGGGTAAAGCCACACGCCTTATGGCAATCTTCAAAGGAGTAGAAGTCCCGAAAATTGGTCCCGTACGCTCCGCAAGACATTACTTTCTGGACTATGTTTTTGACAACGACGCTCTCTACTCGCACGCAGGCTACAGCCCCTTGGCATTAGAGCAGATTTCGTCTTTCGGTGTGGCAAGCCTTAACGGTCTTGTGTATGAGCCCAAATATTATTGGCGTGAGCGGAAGTACAAAGGCGATTACCATTCCTTATACACCTCAACAGGCAATCTTTCAAAGCTGGCAAATACAATAGGCTACAGAAAAACCACCGACACTCTTCCCTTTAATTTTTCAACCGAGGCCCCTGCTTACAAAGGGGAAAGTGCTACCGATATTACCATTCCCTATGCTGATTTTTACTATGTAAAATATAAATACAACGAAGAAACAAAGCTTTATGATCGCTTCATCAATTCTGATCTGCACCCCACACAGTCGGGCGCAAAGCTTGCTGCAGGGCAGATTGTTATCCAGTTTGCAAAAAGCTATCTGCTCGGGGACGGCACCGCTCGCATACAGCTTGAAACTACGGGTAGTGGCAAGGGTATTTTTATAAGAGATGGCGTACAAGTGCCCATAACCTGGAAAAAAGCAGGCAGAACAGAAAAGCTTAAATTCTACACTTCTGACGGAAAAGAGCTTGTTTTAGACCCCACAAGACAGACCTATGTGCAGGTAATGCCCGAAACTCTCAATCTTAATATTAAATAATTTAAAAGGTTGCAAGTAAAATTTACTTGCAACCTTTCTTTAATAATAACCATACATTGTAACAATATCGTCGTCGCTGTAGCGATACGCAACCCTGCCCGGGCAACTTAAAAGCATACATCTGCGATATAAGGGTGAAAGGAGCCTTTCTTCGCCTTTTCCTCGCTTTAAAAGCCCTTCCTCTGCATACTCCAGAATTTTACTGACAAGCTCATTGAGGCTGTTTCTCGACGCAACAAATTCGCCCTTTGTTGTTTTTTCACGCAGAGAGGTATTTGTTTCCGTAACACCTTCGTTTTTGAAAAAGCCCTCAAGCAAGCAGTTCACCTTATCCATATTATATAAAATGCCGAGATTAAAAGCAGCCGGAGCAAAAGCGTCAGGGAATGGCTGAGCACAGTCACTGCGAATCTCCAAGGTACCTCTTCTGGTTATTTCCACATTTTTAAAGGACAGGTAGCAGTTTATGTCTTCCTCTTTCGCATCGGGCAAAAGGAAATATTCCTCCATTGCAATCGGCTTAAACACTTCATATTTACCGTTGCGGATGCGGTTAAACATGCCCTTGGACATTATATAATCCACCAGGTCATCCGTAGTTTTAAATTCGCCATCCACCTTGCCTGTTATGTTGGGGCAAAGGGAAAAGGCACTTTGCTCCCAGAGGTAGTCACGGTAACAAATATAGCCTTCTCGCTCAAAGTCCGGCGAGTTCGACAAAATGAGTCCTCTTACAAAGTCTAATTTTGCAAACAGAGTGTATGCAAAAGGAAGCTCGGCAAGCGGTATGTCCAGATGGGTTTGTGCGCTTGACAAAAACGCAGGAAAGTCAGGATAGGGGCTATCTGCACCGAACCTGTTAAGATATTCGTCCACCATGTTATAGGTAGAAAAGTTTACATGGTTTTTGTTTGCATATTTTTTATAGGGATTGCTGCCTATGCCTACAATAGAGTGCCCATGGCTTTTGAAATACGCCTGAACCTCCTCAAGCAACGCATAAAAACGCTTGGCAATATCGCAAAGGTTATCGGCATAATTCAGTGCAAACTCAAAATTGTTGTAGGAGTTGTCATAAGAAAGACAATCGCCGTTCTCATTTGTAATAAAAAGCGGCTGCCCGTTCTCTTCAAGCTCTACCTTAAAGCCTTTGTCCAGGAAGTAGTTAAACAAGCCCTTTGCAACAGCCTCATCAACGGGAGCCTTATCTAAGTTTACCAAAGGAAACTCCAGCTCAACGCCAACGTTTCCGTACTGCCTTTTTTCAAAGGGCTTTAAAAATGTATCATAAATCAGCTGTCTTGTGTCCATAAAATCACCTTCAATTCAAAAAGCAGACAGAATTTCTGTCTGCTTTCCTTAATTCTGCACTTTGCACGCTGCATTCTGCACTATTATTTTGTAATTCCCTTATAGGTCTTTTTAACCTCTTCGTAGCTGTCAAAGCCACCTATGTCAAATCTTACGCCGGGCATTTCCCATGCATAAACGGGAATTTTTTCGCAAAGGTAACACACAAAGCTACCGGGCGCATCAACTGCACAACCGTCTTCAATACCTTGCTTAACCCACCTGAGGTCTTCCTTGCGATAGTAATAGAAGGGGCCTACGCACCAATTGCTCTTGGGTTCAAGAGGCTTTTCCTCCATGGAAATAATGCGCATGTTTTCATCAGGAACCATTACACCGCATTTACGAAGCTCTTCCACGCTTTCCTCATAGTTTACGATTACGCTGCTGCCGTCCATACCCTTTGCATATTCAATGAACTTATTAAGAGAAAAGTCCACCAGATTATCGCCGGCAAGCACAAAAATGTCTTCATTGATATTGCATTTTTCAATTGCAAAAAGAATATCTTTTACGGCACCAAGTCTTGTTTCGTTGCTTGTGGTGCCATCGTTTAAAACTGTTATAGGCTTTGTGTAATTGCTTTTTTCTGCCCATTCTTCAAAAATATGAGCAAACTTTGCGTTTGAAATAATAATGTGTTCGTTAACGTCATCATTTTTGTCAAGATCCTCGATAAGGTAATCAAGAATACTCTTACCGTTTACCTCTAAAAGAGGCTTGGGGAAATTTTCTGTCAAGGGGTAAAGGCGTGTTGCATATCCTGCTGCAAGAACTACTACTTTCATGATCAATTCCCTCCATAAAATTGATAGCTTAAATTAAAATTCAAGCATTTTAGAAATATAAGCGTCCAACTCTTCTATCCTTACTCTCTTCTGTTCCATTGTGTCTCTTTCACGAATTGTTACACAGCCATCCTCTGCTGTTTCAAAGTCAACCGTAATACAGATAGGTGTACCTATTTCGTCCTGTCTTCTGTATCTCTTACCGATAGAGCCTGCATCGTCATAGTCACAAGCGTACTTCTTGATAAGGTTGTTATAAATTTCCATTGCGCTGTCAGAAAGCTTCTTGGAAAGAGGAAGAACAGCAGCCTTAACAGGTGCAAGAATGGGAGAAAGACGGAGCACAACACGTGTATCGCCTTCGCCGACCTCTTCTTCGTCATAAGCTTCACAGAGGAATGCAAGAGCAACTCTGTCAGCACCCAAGGAGGGCTCAATTACGTAAGGAACGTACTTTTCGTTTGTTGTAGGATCCATGTATTCCATGTTTTCACCGGAGTGGTTCATGTGCTGAGTAAGGTCAAAGTTTGTTCTGTCAGCAATGCCCCACAATTCGCCCCAACCGAAGGGGAAAAGAAATTCAAAGTCTGTTGTTGCGTTGGAATAGTGGCTGAGTTCTTCAGGAGAATGGTCACGAAGACGAAGGTTTTCTTCCTTCATGCCTAAATCAAGAAGCCACTTTTTGCAGTATTCCTTCCAGTAAAGGAACCATTCCATATCTGTTCCGGGAGCACAGAAGAATTCAAGCTCCATCTGTTCAAATTCTCTTGTTCTGAAGGTGAAGTTACCGGGTGTAATTTCGTTACGGAAGCTCTTACCGATCTGACCTACACCAAAGGGCACCTTCTTACGTGTTGTTCTCTGAATATTCTTAAAGTTTACAAAAATACCCTGTGCTGTTTCGGGGCGAAGGAAAATTTCGCTTGTAGCATCCTCTGTAACGCCCTGGAAGGTTTTGAACATAAGGTTGAACTTACGAATGTCTGTGAAGTTCTTTTTTCCGCACTTAGGGCAAACAATGTCATTTTCAGCAATGTATTCAAGCATCTTCTCGTTGGACCAGCCATCAACTACTATAGCTTCGCCCTTCGCAAAGCAAAAGTCTTCAATGAGCTTGTCCGCACGATGTCTGCTCTTACATTCCTTACAGTCCATAAGAGGGTCAGAGAAACCACCAACGTGGCCGGAAGCAACCCATGTCTGAGGGTTCATAAGGATTGCGCTGTCAAGACCTACATTGTAGGGAGACTCCTGCACAAACTTCTTCCACCAAGCCTTTTTAACATTGTTCTTGAATTCAACACCCAAGGGGCCGTAGTCCCATGTGTTTGCAAGACCACCATATATTTCACTACCGGGATATACGTAGCCGCGGCTCTTACAGAGGGCAACTACCTTCTCCATGGTTTTTTCATCGTTTCTCATTTGTATCATCTCCTGAATATAGTTATACATATATAATCATTGTATTCTTTTGCAAGCGTTTTGTCAAGTGTTTTAGGTTTTTGGCACAATGCCGTCACCTCGTTTTTGCTTTGTTTCAGTTTTTTATCCCATACTGAACGCAGAACAAAGTGTCTCCGACACTCTCTGACGATAGTTGCAATTAAGGTAAACAGAGGAGAAAACACTTTGTAATGCCATATGCGTTTTCCGAGCCTCGCGAGGAAATTCTCGCATGGCAATAAAATCAAATTTATTTTTTG
>JAFQLL010000030.1 GCA_017414645.1 Clostridia bacterium
AATCGGCAAGGGTGTTACACTTAAGGACGGTACAGATGCTACAATCATTGCTACAGGTCTTATGGTGCCCGAAGCTGTTGAAGCTGCAAAAATGCTCCAGGAGGAAGGCTTAAACGTTGGCGTTATCAACATCCACACAATTAAGCCCATCGATAAGGACATTATCAAGGCAGCAGCTGAAAAGACAGGCGCTATCGTTACAGCTGAAGAGCATAACGTAATAGGCGGTCTTGGCAGCGCAGTTGCAGAGGTTCTCTGCGAAACATGCCCCTGTCCTCTCCTTCGTGTTGGTACACAGGACGTATTCGGCAGAAGCGGTAAGCCCGCAGAGCTTCTTGAAATGTACGGCTTAACAGCAAAGAACATTGCTGAAAACGTAAAGAAGGCAATTGCCCTCAAGAAGTAATAAAAAAAATAACTAAGGCGATGCAAAAGCATCGCCTTTTTTGTTGTTGAAGGAAGAATTAGACTGTGTTATAATGAAATACAGAGAAAAAGTCGTTTAATGTCGATGGCTTGAATTTTCGCGAAAATTACAAATGCTCTTTAGAATATAAAAAAGGAGGCTGTAATATGCAGTTAAGATTAAAAATGAAAAGGGAAACATGTAAAAATGTTGCTTGTGCAGTTGCCATCATGCTGGCTGTGCTGTTGTCGGTAACGGTGCTTTCAGGCATTGCAACAAACCCCGAAAGCTACAAAGAAACCATTCAATCTATCGACGAGAAAAAAACCATGGTCACAGCTGTTGCTACCGCTGCCGCAGTAGCTTCTGCCGCTCTGGCAACAGTTCCGGGCGAATCCACCACACCTATTGCAAATCAGATTATGGAGCTCAGCTCCTGCTTGTTAATTGTTGTGTGCGCTCTTGTTCTGGAAAAAACCTTGCTTACTGCCATGGGCTTCGTTGCCTTCAACATATTGCTGCCTATTGCAGGCATTCTGGCAATAATATATGTATTTACAAGAAGAAAAGGACTGCTTTCCGCTGCTGTTAAGCTGGTTGCTCTTGGAATTATTATTGCTTCTGTTGTTCCTTTCACCATGCATATAAGCGACATGATGTATGAGGCTAACCGAACAATGGTTGAGAAGGTAACAGTAACGGAGGAAGCTGAGCCTGAAAGCAATGAAGAGCAATCCTGGGTGGGAAAAATGCTCGACAAAGTAAAGGAAAGTGTTGCTGAGGCAGGCGAAAAAGCAAAGCAGCTGTTAAATAGCTTTATCGATGCAATAGCACTGTTTATAATTGCATACTGTGCATTGCCGCTGATGATTGTGTTTGTTGTTATATGGATTATAAATGCTATGTTTAAGCTTAAAATGCCGAATGTTGACAAGGCTTTTAAAATGGCACACAAAAAACATGCTCAAAGAAAAAGCCGACAGCGAAATAACAGAGCTTATAGAAGCATAACTATTTCAGAATTCGGAGAGATATAAATGGCACATATATTAGGCGTGCTGGCAGTTCTGGCGTTTCTTCTGAGCTTCCAGCTGAAAAAAGGCAAAACATTATTCTTGTGAACATAGCTTCAAGAATTTTTTACATACTTCAATACATTTTCCTTGGTGCTCTTGAGGGCGCCGTGCTGGACTTTTCGGGTTTTGTGTTTTCCTTCCTTGCAAGGTACAAGGAAAAGCCCTTTGTCACAAAGCACCTTAAAGTAATTATTATAGCTGTAAATGTGCTGCTTATAGCTGTGGGGCTTTCTTTGTACGAAAACGTGTTCAGCCTTTTTGCAATAGGGGGCATAGTGCTTGAAATAATGGCACTGTGGCTGACAAAGGAAAAGAACATACGCATGCTTTCTTTAGTCTGCCTGCCCTTCTGGCTTACCTACAACATAGCAAACGGGGCATACAGCTCTGCTGTGGGCAACGTGCTTGGCATGGTTTCAATCGCCCTTGCCATGCTCAGGCTCGATTTTAAGAAAACAAACAACGAATAAAAGGATTTTGCATTGCAAAATCCTTTTTTCTGTTGAAAGAAAAAGCAGGGTGTGGTATAATAACAAATAGTATGATTTAATGGAATAATAGGTGAAATTTTATGAGTTTACTTGACGGATTAAATAACATGCAGCGCCAGGCTGCAGAAAGAATTGAAGGCCCGCTCCTTGTTCTTGCAGGTGCAGGCAGCGGTAAAACAAGAGTGCTTACATACCGCATTGCACACATGATTGAAATGGGCATAAAGCCCTGGAACATACTTGCAATTACCTTCACAAATAAAGCCGCAAAGGAAATGGCAGAGCGAGTTGAAAAGCTCATTGGCGAAGATGCCAACGACATGTGGGTAAGAACCTTTCACTCTGCCTGTGTGCGAATTTTAAGGCGTGATATTGATAAATTAGGCTTCGACAAAAGCTTCAACATTATAGATGCCGACGACCAGAAGGCATTGGTAAAGGAATGCTTAAAGGAACTTAACCTTGATGAAAAGGTCTTTACACCTAAGGGCATATTAGCTGAAATTTCCTCAGCGAAGGATTCTTTGAAGCTTCCCGTTGAATACGAAAAAAGCGTTTCGGGCGACTATAGGTTAGAAAAAATTGCCCGTGTTTATGAGCTTTATCAGGAAAAGCTCCGTGTTAGTAACTGCCTTGACTTTGACGATTTAATTGTGCAGACCGTAAGGCTTTTTATGATAAAGCGCGACGTGCTGGAATATTATCAGAACAAATTCAAGTACATTCTTGTTGACGAATATCAGGATACTAACAATGCGCAGAACATTCTCATCATGCTTCTGGCAAAAAACCACCGCAACCTTTGCGTTGTAGGTGACGACGACCAGAGTATTTATAAGTTCCGTGGTGCAAACATTGAAAACATTCTTAACTTCGAAAAAATGTTTCCCGATGCTCACGTTGTAAGGCTTGAGCAGAACTACCGCTCCACACAGAACATTCTCGATGCGGCAAACAGCGTTATTAAAAATAACCTTGGCAGAAAGGGCAAAAATTTGTGGACAGATCAGGGCGAGGGCGACAAGATAATTGTTCACCGCGAACCTAACGAGCAGGAGGAAGCAAACTATATTTCCACGGAAATAGGCAGGCTTTACCGTGACGGCTACAAATATTCCGATATTGCAATACTGTACCGTAACAACTCTCTTACAAGAAGCTTGGAGACAATGTTCATGCGAGATAACATTCCCTATGAGCTTTTAGCAGGCAGAAAGTTCTACGACCGTATGGAAATAAGGGATATGGTTGCATATTTACGCCTTGCGAAAAATGCCGACGATGACATGAGCCTTAAGCGCATTATAAACACCCCCGGCAGAAAAATAGGCAAAACAACAGTAGACACAATAAGTGAAACTGCCTATCGTGAAGGCACAAGCATTTTTAAGTCACTCCGGAAGCATAAGGACGAAATCAAAACAAACCTTTTTGACTTTGTCTGCCTTATGGAAGACATTATCGATAAAAAGAACACTCTCACAGTGGACGAGTTTGTAAACTACGTTTACGAAAAAACAGGTTATCGTGAGCACTTGGAGAAGGACGAAAAGGCTGAAGACAGACAGGCAAACGTTGGCGAATTGATATCAGGCGCAAAAACCTTCTGCGACAGCGTTGAAAACGCCACCTTTGACGACTATATGGACAACATTGCCCTTGTGAGCGACCTGGACAATTACGACGAAAGCGGCGAAGCAAAGGACAAATGCACCTTAATGACCATGCACTCGGCAAAGGGGTTGGAATTCCCCATTGTTTTCATTTTAGGTGTGGACGAGGGCATTTTCCCCTCCTTTATGAGCATTTACGATGCAAGCGAGCTTGAAGAAGAAAGGCGCCTATGCTACGTTGGCATAACACGTGCAAGAGAGAAGCTCTATGTTACAGGTGCATTTTCAAGAACCGTTTACGGCAAAACCTCACCCTATCAGAAGAGCCGTTTCTTGGAAGAAATGCCTGAGGGCGTGTATGAGTACAGCGAAAAATCGCCCTTTACAAGAACAAGCTCCTTTGGCTCTTTTGACGACGATTTCGGTTTTGCACCCATTGAAAGAAAACCAAAAATTGAAACTACAACACTTCTTCCCAAGAAGGAAAGTAAAATGGAATTAACAGGCAACATAACCTTTAAGGTGGGCGACAGGGTTAAGCACAAAAAGTTTGGTGCAGGCTTAATTACTGCTGCGGAAAGCATCGGCAACGATGTCCGTTACGAAATTGCCTTCGACAGCGTGGGCACAAAAAATCTTTTAGGCTTGTATGCCAAGCTTGAAAAGGAATGATAAACTATGTATCAGGATTTTGCATATTTATACGATGCGCTCCAGCAGGATGTACCCTATGAGCAGTTTGCAGAGTATTATGTGAAAATAATTGAAAAATTTGGTGGCGAGAAGGGCTTGTGCCTTGACCTTGGCTGCGGCACAGGCAACATGAGCATGCTGCTTGACTCCTTAGGCTTTGACGTAATAGGTGTGGACTCCTCTGTGGACATGCTTGAGGTTGCAAGGGAAAAGGCAACTAAAGAAGAAAGAAGCATTCTTTTTCTTAACCAGGACATGACCGCCTTCGAGCTTTACGGCACCGTTGCAACGGTTGTTTCAACCTTGGACTGTGTTAACTACATCACCGACGAAAAAGCACTTCTTGAGGTTTTTAAGCTTGTAAATAACTATCTTGACCCCAACGGGCTTTTCATATTCGACATAAATTCCGAGTATAAGCTTGAGCACATTTTAGGGGACAATACCTACGTAAGCGACGATGAAGACATTTTCTATTCCTGGCAGAACAGCTACGACAGAAAAAAGAAAATATGCACCTTTGACTTAACCTTTTTTGAAAAGGACGAGGACGTTTATTATCGCTACGATGAAACTCACTATGAGAGAGCATACTCCGTTGAGGAGATAAAAGATCTCCTTACAAAAGCAGGGCTTGAGGTTGTAGGTGTATATGATAACCTCAGTTTCAATGCTCCAGGTGAGAAAAGCGAAAGAATTTTCTTTGTTGCAAAAGAGATTACAAAGAATGCAGAATGCAGAACGCAGAATGCAGAGTGAGCGCTGCGCTACAGAAAGAAGAACAATTATGAAAAATATTATAGAACAGAAGAGTTTTGACTTTGCAGTAAGGGTAATTAATTTATATAAATATCTTACGGAGCAAAAGAAAGAATACGTTTTATCAAAACAGCTTTTAAAAGCAGGAACCAGCATAGGTGCCAATGTTGCCGAAGGAGAAAGGGGACAGTCTAAAGCCGATTTCAATGCAAAGATGAATATTGCATTGAAAGAAGCAAATGAGACTTATTATTGGTTGAGACTGTTGCACAGAACACAATACATTACTGAAGACGAATTCCATAATATTGAAAAAGACATAGACGAAATAATAAGTATTTTGGTATCAATCTGTAAAAAAACCAATAATTCATAAGATTTTGCATGCAAAATCCACCATAATTCTGCACTCTGCATTTTGCATTCTGCACTTAGTTCTTGGTGTGATATGTTGCAATTTAGAAATAAACTGTACTAAAACCTGCGAATTGGAGGTTGTGACTTTATGGTGGCAATAATAGGTGGCGGTGCGGCAGGCATGATGGCTGCCATACAGGCTGCAAGGTGCGGCAAAAAAGTAACACTTATTGAACACAACACATATTTAGGCAAAAAAATGGGCATTACGGGCAAGGGCAGATGCAACGTTACGAACGATTGCGAAATTGAAGAGCTTTTTCTGAACATTCCCGGTAACCCCAAGTTTTTATACAGCGCTATTTACAGCTTTTCAAACTACAACGTTAAGGAGTTCTTTGAAGAGCTTGGTGTTAAATTAAAGGTGGAACGAGGGCAGAGGGTTTTCCCCGTAAGCGACAAAGCCCGTGACATTGTTGATGCAATGAAAAACGAAATGAAGCGCTTAGGCGTGGAGGTTATTTTTGACCATGCCTTTGAAATTGACACGGAAAACGGCGCAGTTTGCGGCGTTAAGTGCAAAAAGGGCTATGTAAAGGCCCACAGCGTGCTTATTGCAACAGGTGGCAAAAGCTACCCGCAGACAGGCTCAACAGGCGACGGCTACCGCATGGCGGAAAAGTTAGGGCATACAGTTACAGAATTAAAGCCAAGCCTCATTCCCTTGGTGGCAAGCAGTGTTAAAGGCCTTATGGGGCTGAGCCTTAAAAATGTTTCGGTAACAGTCCTTGACGAAAAAGGCAAAAAACTGTATACTGATTTAGGGGAAATGCTTTTCACACATTACGGCATGTCAGGGCCTATCATACTTTCGGCATCGGGTCACATGCGAAAGGCAGGAAAGTACAAAATAGTGCTGGACTTAAAGCCTGCCCTTGACGAAAAAACCTTGGATGCAAGGCTCCTGCGTGATTTTGAAAAGCAGAAGAACCGTGATTTTGTAAACAGCCTCGATGATTTGCTTCCTAAAAAGATGATACCCTTTGTTATTGAAAAAAGCGGCATTGACGAAAGAAAGAAGGTCAACGCCATAACAAAGGAAGAAAGGGTGCAGCTTATCGATGCCATAAAGAAAATTGAAATCGACATTGAAGGCTTCCGTGGCATTAGCGAGGCCATTGTTACCGCAGGGGGCATAAGCGTTAAGGAAATTGACCCCTCAACCATGGAAAGCAAAATTGTAAAGGGCTTGTATTTTGCAGGCGAGGTTATCGATGTTGATGCCTATACAGGTGGCTTTAATTTGCAGATAGCATTTTCAACGGGCTATCTTGCAGGTGTGAATATGTAAATTATTTTTTGGAGGATTTTTTATGCAGATAGCAATTGATGGTCCTGCAGGTGCGGGCAAAAGCACAATTTCAAAATTTGTAGCTTCGGAAATGGGTTACTTATACATCGACACAGGTGCAATGTACCGTGCAATAGGCTACAAGGCTCTCGAAAATAATATAAGCCTCGATGAAAGCGAAAAAATTGATGCAATGGCTAAGGAAAGCGAAATAGAGCTTAAAATTACAGACCATGGTCAGAGCATTTATCTTGACGGCAAGGACGTAACGGGCAAAATAAGAACACCCGAGGTTTCCATGGCGGCGTCGAAGGTTAGTGCCATTGGCGGTGTAAGAAGATCATTAGTTGAGCTTCAAAGAAAAATTGCAGGCAGCAACAATGTTATTATGGATGGCCGTGACATTGGCACAGTTGTGCTTCCTGATGCCGAAATTAAAATTTTCCTTACTGCATCTGCCGAGGACAGGGCAATGCGCCGTTATCTTGAATTAAAGGAAAAGGGCACCGAGACAAGCTATCAGGCTGTTTTGGAGGACATGCAAAAGAGAGACTATCAGGACTCTCACAGAGCAGAATCGCCCCTTAAGGCAGCAGACGATGCTACTATTATCGACACCTCGGGCCAGACACTTGGCGAAAGCGTTCAGCTCATTGTTGACTTTATCAAAAGCAGGGTGCAGGCATGAGTAAGGTAAGAATTGCCGACAGTGCAGGCTTTTGCTTTGGTGTGTCCCGTGCGCTTAAAATGACCGAAACAGGCATAGACGAGGGAAAGAGCATAGTAACCTATGGGCCAATAATTCACAATGGTCAGGTGGTAAAAGCCCTGGAGGAAAAGGGCGTGCGGATAATTGAAAATGTGGACGAGGCAAAGAAGGGCGATACTGTGGTTATACGCAGCCACGGTGTGCCCAAGGCAGTTGAAGACACACTAAAGGAAAAGGGCATAGAATATATCGATGCAACCTGTCCCTTTGTAAAAAAAATACATCGCATTGTTTCTGAAAACTACTCAATGGGCAAAACCATTGTCATAATAGGCGATGCAAAGCACCCCGAGGTAATGGGCATTAACGGCTGGTGCAACGACGAAGCCATCATTTTTTCCACAGAAGAAGACGTAAACTGCGCTCTTTTGGAGAATAAAGATGTTTGTGTAGTATCTCAGACAACTTTTGAGAGAAATTTGTGGGAAAAAATAATAAAAATTATAAAAAACACTTGCAATAAGGTGGTGTTTTTTGATACAATATGTAGTGCGACTAATGATAGGCAAAAAAGCACAGCTGCTCTCGCAAAGGAGAGCGATTTGTTTATCGTAATAGGCGGCCGCAACAGCTCCAACACGAAAAAGCTTTATCAGATTGCAAAAAGTTTGTGTGACAAAACCCTTCTTGTTGAAGGAGCATGGGAGCTGCCCGAGGGGCTTTATGTCCCGGGGGAACGAATTGGTATAACCGCCGGTGCCTCAACACCGGATTGGATAATAAAGGAGGTTTTTACAACCATGGTAAATGCAGAAAATTTAAAAGGAGAGCTTACTTTTGCGGAGGCGTTTGAGGAATCCCTCGTAACTTTAAATACAGGACAGATAGTTACAGGCACAGTTGTTAAGGTTACACCTACAGAAGTATATGTAGACCTTGGATTCAAGAGCGAGGGTATTATCCCTGCTGATGAACTTTCCGAAGACCCCGACGTAAAGCCCGAAAACGTTGTTAAGATGGGTGAAGAAGTTGAAGTATTCGTTGTTCGTGTAAACGACGCAGAAGGCTATGTAAAGCTTTCCAAGAAGAAGGTTGACGCTAAGAAGGGTTGGGCTACAATCGAAACAGCAGCTGAAACTCAGGAAGTTCTTGAGGGTAAGGTTGTTGAAGCAGTTAACCGCGGTATTGTTGTTGCAGTTAACGGCACAAGAGTTTTTGTTCCCGCTTCTCAGGCAACAGAAAGATTTGTTGCAGACCTTTCCACAATGGTAGGTCAGACTGTTTCTCTCCGTATTCTTAACATTAAGGACGACAGAAGAGGCAAGAAGGCTATCGGCTCTATTAAGAGCGTTCTCATGGAAGAAAAGGCTAAGAAGAGCGAAGCATTCTGGGCCGGCGTTGAAACAGGCAAGAAGTACACAGGTACAGTTAAGACAGTTACATCCTTCGGTGCATTCGTTGATATCGGTGGTGTAGAAGGTCTTGTTCATATTTCTGAACTTTCCTGGACAAGAATTAAGAACGTTGAAGAAGTTGTTAAGGTTGGCGACGTTGTTGAAGTATTCATCATCGAAGCTAATGCTGAAACAAAGAAGATTTCTCTTGGCTACAAGAAGACAGAGGACAACCCCTGGGTTATCGCTCAGAACACAATGGCTGTAGGCGATGTTAAGAGTGTTA
>JAFQLL010000031.1 GCA_017414645.1 Clostridia bacterium
TATCAACGCAAATGGGGACGGGTACAAAATGAGTTGAAATCAACGCAAAATGAACCCGTTCCCATTTGCGTTGAGGAATTGAAAAGCTGCTGCAGAAAACTGCAACAGCTTTTTTTACATTACCTGCATTTTATTAAGCTCGTAAAATTTGCCCTTCTTTTCAATAAGCTCGTCAAAGCTGCCGCATTCAACGCATTTACCTGAGTCGATAACTGCAATGCGGTCAGCATTGCGTATGGTGGAAAGTCGGTGCGCCACAATAAAGGTGGTGCGGTCTTTGGAAAGGTTGTCAATTGCCGACTGGATTTTCTTTTCGCTTATAGTGTCAAGAGCACTTGTAGCCTCGTCCAAAATTATAATTTCCGGGTCACGGATAAGGGCGCGTGCTATGGAAATTCGCTGGCGCTGACCGCCCGAAAGGTTTGAGCCGTGCTCGTTAATGTGTGTTTCCAATCCATCGGGGAGTGACTGGACAAGCTCCTTTAAGTTAGCAGCTTCAATAACCTCGTTAAGGCGCTTTTCGTCAACGTTGTTTAAACCATAGGTTATGTTGTCACGAAGGGTGCCCGTAAAGAGAATTGTGTTCTGGGGCACAACCGCAAGGTGGTTACGGAGCGAATTGAGGTTGATTTTTGTGATGTCGTTTCCGTCAACTGTAATTTTGCCTTCTGTAGGCTGGTTAAAGCCCATTATAAGGTTAAGTATGGTTGTTTTGCCTGCGCCGCTTTCGCCAACCAAGGCAATGGTTTCGCCCTTTTTAACCGAAAGGGAAAAGTCAGAAAGAACAGGGGAGTCCGCATCGTGATACTTAAAGGTAACAGAAGAAAACTCAATATTGCCGGAAACATTCTTAACACTCTTTTTCGAGGTATTGTCCTCAACGTCCATGGCAGAAAGCACATCGCCAACGCTTCTTACCGATTCAAGCCCCTTGCTCATTGACGGAAGTAACCCAACCAGGTTCGACACCTGATGCACAATCTTTGAATAATAGTTCTGGTAAAGCACAACCTCACCAACAGTAATTTCGCCCTTATAGGCAAGGTAGCCTGTGAAAACCAAACACCCAAGCTGGAAAACTTGGAAGGTAACCCATGTCATTGAACCGAAAAGCTCCTGTATAACGTCAAGCTTCAAGCCGCGGCGTGAAACCTTTTCCATCTGGTTGCCCATGCGGTCAATTTCATAACTCTGTAACCCGTGGGCACGTGTTACGGGAATTAATTCTACCATTTCCATAACCATGGCACTGGTTTCTTCAACCTCTTTACGGTATTCGTTGTTTCTCTGGCGTATTTTCTTTCTGAAAAGCGTTACAAGAATAACCGCAAAGGGAACAGTTAAAGCAAAAAACAGAAGAACGGTAAAATTCATGGAGGCTGTTATAAAAATTGCAACGGCTAAATCCATGGCAATCTGAAGCACATTTATAAAAAACTGGGTAGACAAGGTTTCAATTGCCTCAACGTCGCGCATAATTTTCGACTGAAGCTTACCCGAGCGCATTTCCTTGTGAAAGGTTATTGAAAGCTGCTGCATTTTACGAACCAATGCGCAGCGGAGGCGTGCTTCAATGTTTCGTATGGTCTGACGGTACACCTTAAAGTATATGTAATTGGTGGGCACGTTCTGCAAAATGAACACAACCATAACAACGCAGTTTAAAATAAGCTCTTTTAATGAATGCTCAGTGGGGGATGTGGCAATATTTATAATATTGGCTGTCACAATGGGCAGAACCCACTCGGGCGAGCGCTTTATAATGAAAAATATAAGGGCAAAAAACAGCTTGTGATAGCTACCCTTGTAAAGTGAAAGAAGGGTTTTAAAGCTGTTTCGCTTATTATTTTCAAAGCTTTTTATCAGATTTTCTTCAGTATCGGTATTAAAAACAGACTTATTATTCATAAAAAATGCACCTCTTTTTTATACTTGAACTGTAGCACATTGGAGTGTGAATGTCAATTATTAACTAAAATTGGGCAAAAAACACAAAAAAACTTGAAAAATTATTGATTTTTTCTAAAAAATGTATTGAAATTGGCAAACAATGTGTGCTATAATATGCCTACAGTCGCGTGTACGATTAATTTTGTCGCGCCCTGTGGGTGCGCAAATTCATGCACACGATTATAATATGGAGGTGAATTGTAATGAAAAAGACAGAATTAGTAAATGCTATTGCTGCAAAGACAGGTCTTTCCAAGAAGGATGCTGACGCTGCTCTCACAGCTGCTGTTGAAGCTGTAACAGAAGCTCTCAAGGCCGGTGACAAGGTTTCCCTCATCGGTTTCGGTACTTTCGAAGTTAGAGAAAGAGCTGCTCGTACAGGTAAGAACCCTGCTACAGGTGCAACAATCGAAATCGCTGCTTGCAAGGCTCCCGCTTTCAAGGCTGGTAAGGCTCTTAAGGACGCAGTGAAGTAATTTTTTGAACCATAAACAAAAAGCACTTCTTATGAAGTGCTTTTTTGTTTTATCCGATTGGAATTGGTGAATGTCTGTAATCTTCACCTGAGGGAAGATTTAATGCAATGTTATAAATGTCGGTGGCTCTTGCTTCGGCTTGGAAAATTAGGTCGCTTTTAAGCTGAGAGGCTTTTTGCACAATGGGAAGGGAAGAGCGCTCCTTCATAAAAGAAATAATTTCGCTGCCTTTTTTATTCTGGGCAAGAATGCGGATATAGGTTGGATTTTCTTTAGACGAAAGGTTGTTTTTAATAACCAAGTTCCAAAGTATGCGCCTTATGCGGCTTTCTGTAAAGTTTTTCGACTTTACAGATGAAATTATATCTTCAATTGAGCTTGACTGCGCCTCTTTAAAGCGGCTTGCCAATTCTTCGCTGCAGTCGTAAATTGCCAAAAAATCCTCCTTCGATGCACTTCTTACAGCATAGAGAACAATGCTTTCAAATGCCTTTGCAAAAACAGGGCTCCGGCAGAAATTTTCGGGCATGTAAAAATCGATGCTTTCGCCCTTCTCAATAAGTGAACGCACTAAGGATGCGGATGCAATATTGCCCGTAGCCACGCTTGAATCGTGAGAGGCCCCCATGCGTTTTATTGTGGCAGGCGCAATAGCTGAATTTGTTTTTAAAAGCGCCTTTATATACTCAATTCCTAAAATGTTATTTGGCATTGTACTTATGCTTTCCATAAAGCCAAATGCTGAGTACACCTCGCTTAAAGCCTTGGGGTAGCTTAAGCCTTCTGAAAGCTTCTTTTTAAGCTCAGCTTTGAATTCATCGCTTTCATTTAGTGAAAGTGCGGCAATTTCTTTAAGGGGTTCAATATTTCCTTCCTCAGAGCCGAAAAAGAGGGTATGGATTGCATTTGTACCGTTAAGTGTTTTTATTGCGCCCTCAGCGAAGGTTTCAGCCGGGGAGAGGGAATATATAACAGGAAGCTCAATAACAAGGTCAAAGCCGTTTTTAACTGCCGCATTTGCTCTTGCAAATTTATCAAAGATGGCAGGCGCTCCACGCTGCACAAAATTGCCACTCATTATGGCAATAGTGCCGTCAAATTCATTTTTAAAGGAGTCAACAAGATACTTGTGCCCATTATGAAATGGGTTGAACTCTGCCACTGTGGCACAAAGTTTCATAAAAAATCATCCTCTTTTTGTAAAAATTAGTTGAAAGTTTAAAAATAGAGTAGTATAATAATATGTATGAAATTTATATTACGGAGGTTTTTATTATGAGTCAGTTTTTAGACAACATGATTGCTAAGGCAAAGGCAAACAAAAAGACAATTGTTCTTCCCGAAGGTTTCGACAAGAGAATTGTAAAGGCTGCTGCCGATGCATCCGCACAGGACATTGCTGATATTATCATTTTAGGACAAAAGGACGAAATTTGCAAGATAGCAGAAGCTGAAAATTGCGATATTTCAAAAGTTAAGGTTGTTAACCCTCTTGAAGACGCAAAGTTCCAGACTTATGCAGACGCACTTTTTGAAATGCGTAAGGCAAAGGGCATGACAGAAGAGCAGGCTGTTGAGCTTATGAAAAACCCTCTTTACTACGGTGTTATGATGGTTCACATGAGCGATGCTGACGGTATGGTTGCAGGTGCTTGCAACTCCACAAGTAACGTTATCCGTCCCGCTCTTCAGATCCTTAAGACAGCTCCCGGCACAAAATTAGTTAGTGCATTCTTCATGATGTGCGTTCCCAACTGCCCCTATGGCGAAAACGGTAACCTCATTTTTGCAGACAGCGGTCTTAACGAAAACCCCGATGCAGAACAGGTAAGTGAAATTGCTATTTCCTCTGCAAAGACCTTTAAAGCATTAATCGGTGCTGAACCCAAGGTTGCAATGCTCAGCTATTCTACATACGGCTCTGCTAAGAGCGAGCTTGTTGAAAAAATGCAGACAGCTACAAAGCTTGTTAAGGAAAAGGCTCCCGACTTGCAGGTTGACGGTGAACTTCAGCTCGATGCTGCTATCGTTCCCTCTGTTGCAGAATTGAAGTGCCCCGAAAGTAAGGTTGCAGGCCATGCAAACGTTCTTGTTTTCCCCGACCTTAACGCAGGTAACATCGGTTACAAGCTCGTTCAGAGATTTGCTAATGCTGAAGCTTACGGTCCCGTTCTTCAGGGTATCAGAAAGCCCGTTAACGACCTTTCCCGTGGTTGCAGCGCTGAAGACGTTGTTGGTGTTATCGCTATCACATCTGTTCAGGCTCAGGCTCTTGACTGATTAATTAATTTGAAAGGATAGATTATTATCATGAAGATTTTAGTTATTAACGCAGGTAGCTCTTCCTTAAAGTACCAGCTTATCGATATGGACAACAAGGTAGTTATGGCTAAGGGTCTTTGCGACAGAATTGGTATCGACGGCTCTAAGCTTGAGTACAAGCCTATGAGCGGCGAAAAGGTTTCCACACTTGTTGAAATGAAGAACCATTCCGATGCTATCAAGCTTGTTCTTGATGCTCTTGTAGCACCCGGCACAGGCGTTATTGCATCTATGGACGAAATCGGCGCTGTTGGTCACAGAGTTGTTCACGGTGGCGAAAACTTCTCCGAAAGCGTTGTTATCACACCCGAGGTTAAGGCTTCCATCGAAGCTTGCAGCGAGCTTGCACCTTTACATAACCCTGCAAACATCATCGGTATCGAAGCTTGCGAAAAGGCAATGCCTAATGTACCCAATGTAGCAGTGTTCGACACAGCTTTCCATCAGACAATGCCTGCTACAGCATACATGTATGCACTTCCTTATGAATATTATGAAACATACAAAATCAGAAGATATGGCTTCCATGGTACAAGCCATAAGTATGTATCCGGCAAGGCTGCAGAATTAGCAGGCAAGAAGTTCAACGAAATGAAGATTATTACCTGCCACCTTGGTAACGGCAGCAGTGTTGCAGCTATCGAAAACGGCAAGGTAGTTGACACATCCATGGGCTTTACACCTCTTGCAGGTCTTCCCATGGGCACACGTTGCGGCGATATTGACCCTGCAATTGTTACATATCTTATTGACAAATTAGGCGTTAGCGCTAAGGAGCTTGACACAATCATGAACAAGAAGAGCGGTATGCTCGGCGTAAGCTGCCATTCTAACGACTACCGTGACCTTGCGGCAGGCAGTGAAGCAGGCAACGAAAAGTGCACACTTGCATTTGACATGTTCCTTTACTCTTTAAAGAAGATTGTTGGTAGCTACATTGCTGCAATGAACGGCGTTGACGCTATCGTATTCACAGGCGGTGTAGGCGAGAACAACGGCTGGGTACGTAACCAGGTAATGAAGAACTTCACATACATGGGCGTTAAGATGGACGATGCATCTAACGCACTTCCTGCAAGCGAAAGAATTGTATCTGCGGCTGATTCTTCCGTACAGGTAATGGTTATTCCCACAGACGAAGAAATGATGATCGCTATCGACACACAGAATCTTGTAAAGTAATTTTAAAGGATATAAAAGGCTACGGTGTGACCGTAGCCTTTTTCATTAAAAAAGTTGAAACTTTTTTTTAAAAAGGTGTTGACAAATGATGTTCTTTTTGCTATACTAACATCGTTGTCAGCAAGGCAACAAAAAATGGGAGTTTAGCTCAGCTGAGAGAGCATCTGCCTTACAAGCAGAGGGTCAGAGGTTCGAGTCCTCTAACTCCCACCATTTTGGCCCGGTAGCTCAGTTGGTTAGAGCGCCAGACTGTCACGCTGGAGGTCGAGGGTTCGAGCCCCTTCTCGGTCGCCATGTTCCTGTGCCTTAACCTTAAGGCACAGGGGCTTACAACTTAATGTTAGCTCTGGTTATGCCTCTGTAGCTCA
>JAFQLL010000032.1 GCA_017414645.1 Clostridia bacterium
CAACGGCTGCGTTCTTTCTGTTCTTGTAACAGTTAAGCCCGAAGTAAAGCTTGGCGACTACAAGGGTCTTAAGGTTGAAAAGGTAGTAGCGCCCGTTACAGACGAAGAAGTTGAAGCTGAATTAAAGAGAGCTCAGGAAAATTGCGCAAGAGTAACAACAGTTGAAGAAGGTACACCCGAGAACGGCGATACAGTAGTTCTTGACTTTGACGGCAGTGTTGACGGCGTTCCCTTTGATGGCGGTAAGGCTGAAGGCTACAACCTTGAACTTGGCAGCGGCAGCTTTATTCCCGGTTTTGAAGAACAGCTTGTTGGCAAGGCTCTTAACGAAGAGGTTCTTGTTAACGTAACATTCCCCGAAGAATACCACGCAGAAAACCTTGCAGGTAAGGCTGCAGTATTCAAGTGTGTAATGCACTCCATCATCAAGAAGGAGCTTCCCGAGCTTGACGACGAATTCGCAAAGGATGTTTCTGAATTTGACACACTTGCTGAATACAAGGCTGACATTATGGCAAAGCTTACAGAGAAGCACGAAGCAGAGGCTGCTCAGGACTATGAAAACACAGTTCTTGAAAAGGCTGCTGACCTTATGGAAGTTGAAATTCCCGAAGTTATGGTTGAAAACCAGATCGATTCTTACCTTAACGACATGAGATACCGCATCGAATCCCAGGGTCTTTCCTTCGATCAGTATATGCAGTTCACAGGTATGAGCGTTGAAGCTCTTCGCGAACAGATGCGTCCCCAGGCTGAAAAGGGTGCTAAGGTTGCGCTCCTTATCGAAAACGTTGCAAAGGCTGAAGGTATCCAGGCTACAGATGAAGACCTTGACGAAGAAATCAAGAAGCTTGCTGAAGGCTACGGCATGGAAGAAGACAAGGTTCGCGAAATCGTTATGGGTAACGCTGAAGCAATCAAGCAGGACATTGAATTCAGAAAGACTGTTAAAATGCTTGTTGACTCTGCAGCTTGCTAATTAAACATAAAAATTTTAAATGAAAGGAATGTGCTGAAAATGCCATTAGTACCATACGTAGTTGAACAGACAGGTAACGGTGAACGCTCTTACGACATTTATTCCCGTCTTTTAAAGGACAGAATAATTGTGTTAAGTGATGAGGTGAATGATGCTACTGCAAGTATAATTGTGGCTCAGCTTCTTTTCCTTGAAAGCGAAGATCCCGATAAAGATATCTATTTTTACATCAACAGCCCCGGCGGTAGTGTAACAGCAGGTATGGCAATTTACGACACCATGAATTATATCAAGTGCGACGTTTCCACAATCTGCATAGGTCTTGCAGCCTCTATGGGTGCATTCCTGCTTTCCTCCGGTGCAAAAGGTAAGAGGCTTTCTCTTCCTAACAGCGAGATTATGATTCACCAGCCCTTGGGCGGTGCAAAGGGTCAGGCAACAGACGTTGAAATTCACGCTAAGTGGCTCCTTAAAACCAAGGAAAAGCTTAATGCAATCTTAGCTAAGAATACAGGCAAGAGTGTTGATACTGTTGCTGCCGACACTGAAAGAGACAATTTCATGAGCGCTGAAGAAGCTCTTGAATACGGTCTTATTGACAAAATCATAACCAATAGATAACCAAAGAAGCCGAGCGACTTTGCTCGGCTTTTTTACCTATAGTATTTGGATTTGAATTTGGAGGTTTTCCTATATGAGTACGGGAACAAACGAACCAAAATGTTCTTTTTGCGGTAGAGGCGCATCAAGAGTAAAAAGGCTTATTGCAGGCCCCGGTGTATATATCTGTGACGAATGCGTTGAGTCCTGCCTTGACATTATGGAAGGTGGCTTCGACGACTTTGACGAGGTTGATGAAGCACCTGTAGAGGTTAAAGACATACCTCGTCCTGTAGAAATAAAGAGCTTTCTTGACGAATACGTAATTGGTCAGGATAAAGCAAAGAAAGCTCTTGCAGTTGCCGTTTATAACCATTATAAGCGCATAGGCACAAAGAACGAAAATGACGTTGAAATCCAGAAGAGTAACATTCTCATGCTTGGTCCTACAGGTAGCGGTAAAACTCTTCTTGCGCAGACTATGGCTCGTCTTTTAGACATTCCCTTTGCCATTGCCGATGCAACAAGCCTTACAGAAGCAGGCTATGTAGGTGAAGACGTTGAAAACATTTTGTTAAAGCTTATTCTCGCAGCAGACGGCGATATAAAGAAGGCCGAAAGAGGCATTATTTATATCGATGAAATTGACAAAATTACAAAAAAGGGCGAGAATGTATCCATTACCCGTGACGTATCGGGCGAAGGTGTACAGCAGGCGCTTTTGAAAATTTTAGAGGGTACTGTTGCATCCGTTCCTCCTCAGGGCGGCAGAAAGCATCCTCAGCAGGAATGCTTCAGAATTGACACATCGAACATTCTCTTTATCTGTGGTGGTGCCTTTGACGGCTTAGAGAAGATCATCTCAAAGCGTATCGGTAAGCAGGCCATGGGCTTTGGTAATGAAATTAAGTCTACAAGCAAGGCTGACATAAGCGCCCTTTTGAATATGGTTGAACCTCAGGACTTGCTTAAGTTCGGTATAATTCCCGAATTTATCGGTCGACTTCCCATTATTGTGAATTTGGAAACTCTGGATGAGGATGCACTTAAGAGAATTCTTACCCAGCCTAAAAACGCCCTTGTAAAGCAGTACAGAAAGCTTTTTGAGCTTGACGGCATTGAGCTTGAAATTACAGAAGAAGCTCTTGATGCAGTTGCAAAACGTGCCATTGAAAGAAAAACAGGGGCAAGAGGCCTTCGAGCAATCATGGAAGAAACCATGAGCGACATAATGTACGAAATTCCTTCCCGTAACGATGTTAAAAAGGTTACTGTTACAGGCGACACAGTTAACACACGAGGCGAAGAATATAGCGCTGAATAATAAAAAAGGTATCGGGTGACCGATACCTTTTTGTGTTATGGGATAAATGAAATATCAACGAAGTTGATATGAAATAATTTACTTCGTAAATTGTGAAATTTGATGCTTTGCATCAAGTGAAATAAAATAAATCCCCTCATACGCCGCAGCGTATTTCACAGCTTTAGCTATTTCATATGCCGTAAGGCATATTTCATAAATCCTGAAGGGATTTATTTCATTGAAAAAAGCACTTCATACGAAGTGCTTTTTTCTGGTTGCCGGACTAGGATTCGAACCCAGACAAACAGAGTCAGAGTCTGTCGTGCTACCCTTACACAATCCGGCAATATGCTGTGTTGAATTTTGCTTACTTGATTATTATAGCACGGTTTTTAAGTTTGTCAACACTTTTTTGAAAGTTTTTTTGAAAATATTTAAGACTGTTAAATTCCGTTGTAAATTGTCGTTTTATCTGTTATAATTGAACTGACAAAAAATAACGGAGGGTATTGGTATGAGCAGAACATTTTCAAAAGAAGCAATAGCAATTATTAAAAAAATGCAACAGAATGAAATTACCGAAAGTGTAATTTATGAAGAAATTGCAGCCTTTGCGAAGGGCGAGGAAAACAAAAAGGTCTTACTTCGTTTGGCCAAGGAAGAAAAGGCTCATTATGAAATCTGGAAGCATTGCACCGAAATCGAAATGAAACCCCAAAGGCTTAAGGTAATGAAGTACAAGCTTATCGCGCGCATCTTCGGCTTTACTTTTGCGGTAAAGCTCATGGAAAAAGGCGAGGAAGCAGCACAGAAGGAATACGACCTTCTTAAAGAAGAGGTGCCCGAAAGTGTTATGATAAAAAAGCAGGAGGAAGAGCACGAGGCGGCACTTCTTGAGCTGCTTGACGAGGAAAGGCTTCAGTACATAGGCAGCATGGTTTTGGGCATGAACGATGCCCTTGTTGAATTGACAGGCTCTCTTGCAGGCTTTACCTTTGCTTTGCAGAACACTCGCCTTACGGCGCTGTCGGGGCTGATTGTTGGTATATCGGCAACCTTTTCAATGGCGGCAAGCGAGTTTTTGTCGGCACGAAGCGAGGGGAGAGACGATGCCTTTAAGTCCTGCAGCTATACGGGTGTTGCTTATCTTGTAACGGTGGCACTGCTTGTACTTCCTTATCTTTTGCTTGAAAGCAGTCAGTACCTTATTGCACTTTGCGCTATGCTTGCCATTGTTATTCTCATAATAGCAGGCTTTTCCTATTACATTTCCGTTGCAAAAAGCGAAGGCTTTACAAAACGCTTTCTTGAAATGGCAATAATAAGTGTCGGTGTTGCTGTGCTGTCATTCTTTGTAGGCATTCTTGCAAAAACATTCCTTGGCATTGACCTGTAATGGAGGCTTAACTATGAGAAAAAGGCATGTGGCCGTAAATCTGCTCTTTTCAATTGTATGGCTTTTATATTTTTTAGCCTATAATTCAAACGATGTGTTCTTTGTAACTACGTATATATTTAACTGTTGGTTTGTTCTTCCGATAGTGGCTGCTGTGTATAACTTTATTGCAGCAAAGAAGGGTTCTCAGTTTATACTGCTGTCGGGCGTTTTTCTTGTGTCGCAGGTGGCTGCATACTTGTGCTCAAACGGTTATCTGCTCACAGAAGACATGTTGTTTTTATTTAACAAGGAATATACAAAGCTGCTTGAGCCGATATTAATTAATTCTTTGATATTCTTCTGGTATACGGCATTTTTCTTCTTTATAGTATGGATAGTTTTTGTCAACAAAAAAGAAGAAAAGGTTGAAATATGTAATGAAAGCGGGGAGCCGTGAGGCGCCCCGCTTTTTTTGCCTTATAGGAAATTGCGCATTTCCTATAAGGCAAAAAATAAATTTTATATTATTGCCGTGCGAGAATTTCCTCGCAAGACTCGGAAAAGCTACAAAGGCATTACAAAGTGTTTTCTCCTCTGTTTACTTTAA
>JAFQLL010000033.1 GCA_017414645.1 Clostridia bacterium
CGTAAATACGGTAGTGGCCCTGAAGAAGTGACACAAAGTACATTTTGTTGCCGGTTTCAGGGTCCTGAGAGCCTAAAACATGATTGTAGAGAGCCTTTTCGTAGTAGTCCATATACTTGCTGTCATGCTCCCAGTTGTAAAGGTGCTCCGTTAATTTAAGCATGTTGTAGGTGTTGCAGCTTTCGGCTGTTTTGTGATGGAGCGATTCAAGCCCTATAGCTTCGAAGTGCTCACTTACGCTGTTGCCGCCTATAACAAATGAGCGATGGTTTACAACTCTGTCCCAGAAGAACTTTGCGCCCTTGCCGTAGGACTGATATTTTTCGCTGTCCTGTTCAAAAATTTCAGCCGCACCGATAATTTTAGGAATCTGTGTGTTTGCATGTAAGCCTGCCAAAGAGTCCTGAGAATTAATAAGGGGGTTAAGAATGTTATCGTGTGTGAAGCGGCGTGCTGTTACAAGGTATTCTTCCCTGCCTGTTATTTCGTGAAGCTCGGCAAAAACGTCGTTCATGCCGCCGTATTCAACGTTTAACATGCTCTGCACCTGGCTATCGGTCATTTTATTTAAGCCGTCCATTGCCCAGTCGGCAAAGTTAACACAAACATTCAAAGCTTCGCTGTTGCCTGTGAATTCGTAAGCATCGATAAGCCCCTGATAAATTTTGTGCACGCCGTACCAGGGCACCCAGTAGTTATTTGCCCAGTTTGTGTCGCCATTGAAGCACTTGATGAAGGTTTCCTCGCTGCAGCCGCCAATGTAGCCATGCTTTGTAGTGTCCTGTATGTACTTAAGCTGTGTAACAGCATAGTCGAGCTTTTCTTTAACTTCTGTGTTCTTTGTAGAAGCATATAAAACAGAAGCCGCACTCATCCAGTGGCCAAGTGTGTGACCTGCCAAAGTAAAGGTGTCGGCACTCCAGCCCCAGTTACTTGCACCCTTCTTTTCCCAACCGCCATAACGAGCAACACCGTTTGGTGTGGGTAAGCCTGCCATTTCAAAGCTGGGGGCAAGCATTCTGTCAACGTCCATTTTAAGAACGTATTCAAGGCCTAACTCCTGGCTTGTTTTGAACATGCCATCATTGAGGGTAACGTCGTCCATGGCTACAAAGCCAACACCGTCGTTCTTTTCGTAAACAATTGTTTTGCCGTAAATTAAAGGTTTCATAAATTTGTCCCACAGCATTGCCTTAATGCTGTATCCTTCCTTAACTTCTACTTCATCAAGAGTAACTTTCTGTTCGTCTTTTCCGTTGAAGATTTTTGTAACAATGTCGCAGATGTTATTGTCGCTGTCCATAACAAGGAGCGAGGCTGTAAGCCTTTCCTCGTCGCTTTCAACAACAAATTCTGCTTCTGCTTTACCGTTTTCCACATTAAGTGAACAGCTTGCATAATCCTCTGCCATAACAGGCATTGCGCTCATAAGCATTGCGCCTGAAAGCATAAGTGCCAAAATCCGTTTTTTCATTTTCCTTTATTTTCTCCTTTACTTATATTTTCATATGTGTTAAACTACTTTTAGAATACATTTTTAGTTGAAATACCGCAACCCCTATTTCCGTAATAAAGGTGGCGAAATCCGATATGATTAAATTTGATGAATGCGGAAAATTTGAATTTGAAAAGAACTTTGTTCACATGAGGCGCACCATGCGCTTCAATGAGCTTATATTAATGCGTAAGGGCACCATGTATCTTGCACGGGAGGATGAGAAGCTTACCGTTTGCGAGGGTGATGTTGTTTTCTTAAAGGCAGGCATGCTTCATTATGGCTATGCCCCCTCTCCCGGAGCGGTGGAGTTTTACTGGGTGCATTACTTAACCGACGACGAAGCGGAGGTTGACTTTCCTCTTATCTCTCACTTCGACAACCCAACGGAAATTATTCAGCTGTTTCGTCAGCTTTTCCACTATGCGCCCCTTTCTTCTATCGATGCAGATTGTGCCACAACCTTGCTTCTCCATGGTGTGAAAAACGAAATTATGGGCAAAAAGTTTCCGCACCTTTCTTTGGCAACAGACGTTTGCAACTGGATTGAGGAGCATTTTTCAGAAAATATAACCGTGGGGTCAATTGCAGCGCATTTTGGCTACAGCAGCGACTACATTTCTTCGCGAGTGAGAGAGAAAACAGGGCTCAGTGCAAAAAACTACATTACCCATTGCCGCATGCGAAGTGCAAGGCAGATTCTTTTGTGCTCGGACTTATCCATTGAAGAAATTGCCAACCAGTGCGGCTTTACTGACAGCAAGGCATTTTTAAGGTGTTTAAAAAGCACGAGGGCTTAACCCCCACACAGTACCGCACCACCTACCCCAACGCACAGAACGTGGGCATTTCAATTAAACGAACAAACTGAGAGGTTACTATGCAAAACTTAACTGACAGAGAGCTTATTGAAATTATTAATACAGATAAATATGATGCGGAGCTTTTTAAAAAGGCTGATGCAATCCGCCGTGAAAGATACGGCACCGATGTTTATATCCGCGGGCTTATTGAGTTTACAAACTACTGTAAAAACAACTGCTACTATTGCGGTATAAGAGCAGGCAATACAAATGCTGTCCGTTACCGCTTAACTAAAGACGACATTCTTTCCTGCTGTGAGGAGGGCTATAATTTAGGCTTCCGCACCTTTGTGCTGCAGGGCGGCGAGGACCCGTTCTTTACCGACGAAAAGGTTTGTAACATTGTTTATTCCATCCGTGAAAAATACCCCGACTGTGCAATTACCCTTTCTATTGGTGAAAAGAGTAAAGACAGCTATAAGGCATATTTTAAAGCAGGGGCAAACCGTTACCTACTCCGCCACGAAACGGCAACAAGCGAGCATTACAGCCTGCTCCACCCACCCATCATGAGCCTTGAAGCACGAAAAGAATGCCTTTATAATTTAAAGGAAATAGGCTATCAGGTGGGCAGCGGCTTTATGGTAGGCTCGCCCTTTCAGACAACGGAAAACTTAGTTGCCGACTTAAGGTTTTTAACTGAGCTTTCTCCCGACATGGTGGGAATTGGTCCTTACATTACACACAAGGAAACACCCTTTTTTGACAAGCCAAGCGGAACGCTTCAGTTAACCTTACGAATGCTTGCAATACTGCGCATTATGTTCCCCCATGCACTCCTTCCTGCCACAACTGCATTAGGCTCTATCCACCCCGAGGGCAGAGAATTGGGGCTTAAAGCAGGGGCAAATGTTGTTATGCCTAACCTTTCGCCTATGGAAAACCGCAAGAAGTATGCCATATATGAAAACAAAATTGCCACAGGCTTAGAGGCGGCGCAGAACGTGAAGGAGCTTAAGGAAAGCTTTGAAGCCATAGGCTATAAAATTGTAACAGCCAGGGGCGACGTGAGAAGATGAATTGAAAGCTCCGCTTTCGTGAATTGTGCTTCGCACATGAAGAATGAATTGTTTACTTTGTAAACATTAATGTTGAAACTCGCTCGCGAGTTTCTTCCGAAATGCCCTTTGGGGCTATTCATGACGTCATGCGTCAATTCATACGAAGTAATTCACGCCGCAGGCAATTCATTATAACTGATAATTATCTGATAAATTGATACAAAAGAGAGTGATTTTATGAAAATACTTATAGCCATGAGCGGTGGTGTTGATTCCTCCGTGGTGGCACTTTTAATGAAAAATAAAGGCTATGACTGCGAAGGCATTTTAATGAAGCTTTTTGATGGCGACAGCGAGCCTGCATGCTGCACAAAGCGTGACATTGAAGATGCTCAAAGTGTTGCGGACAGACTTTCAATACCGTTCAGTGTTGTTAACATGAGCGAGGGCTTTAAGGAAAAGGTAATTGACAAATTCATTTCCTCTTACGAAAACGGTGCAACACCTAACCCTTGCATTGACTGCAACCGCCATATGAAGTTTGAACGCCTTTTTGACGAGGGCGCAAAAATGGGCTGTGACAAGGTAGCCACCGGGCACTATGCACGCATTGAGTTTAACGAAGAAACAGGGCGCTATATATTAAAAAAGGCCCTCGACGAAACAAAGGACCAGAGCTATGTGCTTTACTCTTTAACGCAGGAGCAATTAAGCCGTGCACTCTTCCCCTTAGGTGAAATGACAAAAGAGGAAGCACGCGCTCTTGCCGAAAATGCAGGCTTTATAAATGCCGACAAGGGCGACAGCCAGGACATTTGCTTTGTTAAAGGCGAAATGTATTACGACTTTATTGAGCGCACACAGGGTAAAAAGTACCCCGAAGGCGATTTTGTAACGGTGGATGGAGAAATTTTAGGCAAGCACAAGGGCATTATCCGTTACACCGTAGGCCAGAGAAAGGGATTAGGAATTGCCTACACCTCCCCCCTTTACGTTGTAAGGGTTGATCCGGATGAAAACAAGGTTATTTTAGGCAGCAATGAAGACTTGTTTACCGATACATTAATTGCAAAAAATATAAACCTTATATCCGTTGCTGAAATAACTGAGCCTATGCGAGTTTGCGCAAAGGTACGCTATCGCCACACGGCGCAGCCGGCTACAGTTACACAAATAGATAAGGACACAATTAAGGTTGTGTTCGATGAGCCACAGAGAGCCATTACAAAGGGCCAGAGCGTTGTTTTATACGACGGCGACGTTGTAGTTGGCGGTGGAATAATAACCGCTTAACATCGGTTGCGATATAAAGCCTTCGGCTTTGCGATATGTATGTTGTACACGATATATCTCCGATGTGATATGTTTGCTTTGCAAACGCGAAAAAGGTTGACAGATTAATCTGTCAACCTTTTTTGTTTATTCGGCACTTACGTATCTGCCCATAAAGAGCACCTCGCCTGTTTTATTGTCACGGATTGCAAAGTAAAAGGGCTTGTCAATTTTCAGCTCAATTATTTTTGGGTTTTCAGGAGGCTTTGCAGTGGTTGCCACACCTATCGCGGTTACGCCTGCCGCTTCCGTGTCCTTTTCGTTTACGTTTATATAGGCTTTATGCACAGCCTTATTTACAAACATATTCTCATATTCCACAAGATAAGGAAGCCCTTCACTAAATACCTTTTCCATTCCTAATGGTTCAAGGAATTCTGCAAGGTCCATAGAATATGTAATTTCAAATTTCGGCATGGTAAGCTCTACAATTTCTCTCTTTAACCTGCTCTTTGCCATATCAAGCTCGTTGATAACGTTAATTTCTTCGTCGGAAAGTAAAAGATACATGCTTATGTCAAGCTTTGTTTTTTCACCCTCGGGAAGTGTAAACACATCGCTCGCATAGGGCAGTTCAACTATCCTTGCATTTTCTGTCTCGCAGTAGTTAAAGCTGCTTTTCTGATACATGAAGTCGATTTCGGTTTCGCTGTTGTCTATGTTATGGAATATATCGGGAGCAGTATTTTCCTCGTCAAATTCCTTCAGCCATGCACCTTTAAAATATGTGGCGTTTACTAAAGCCGCCATAAAGTCCACCCGGGAAATTATTCTTTCTATTTTCCCTTCGGTTTTATCATCAACCCATTCGTTAATTGTATCAACGCCGTTGCTTTGTACAACCTTGCCCACATCAGCGGAGTAATGCTCTGTTGCAATAAATTCGAAATCTCCGTCAAATTCGTTCTTTGTCAATTCCTTGTTCAGCCAGACAGAGTTTGCAATGGTTATATCAATTCCTTCACTTCTTTTGTAGGTGTCCATCATTTCATCTACATAAAGATTGAATTTCTCTAATTCTTCAATGCCCAGCACCTCTGAAATTTCTGCCTTTGTTTCGTCATCTGCACCATTTGCAAGAAGAGCAAAGGCAATTTTTATGGATAAAGGTGAAAACAGGTAGTTTTCTTCACTGGGTATAAGATTATTCAAATTATCTGCAAAGGTTATGTCAAATATCTCATCGGTTGCAGGAGCTTCGCACAAGTCAAAAAGGCGCAGAAGAATAACCACGGCCTGCTCATTTGTTAACCTGCCCTTAGGCTCAAAGCCCTTGTCTGTGCCTGTCATAATGCCAAGGTTTGACATTTCGTAAACTGCAGCTTGTGCCCATGATGAAATTTCGCCATGGTCAGTATATGCCCAATCCGCTGCTGCTCGGTTTTCCTCTTTTGCTATGAACCCTGCATTTGTAAGAGTGGCGATTGCTCTTGTCATTATACAAGCCGCTTCCTCACGGGTAATTAACCCCTCAGGGTCAAAAACACCCTCGCCTTTACCGTTTATAATTCCTAAAGCGTAAAGGTATGCTACTTCATAGCTGTCAGTGTCTAAAAAGGGCGTGCTGTCAAGTTTTTCAAGCTTCGCACTAAAGCCGCATTTATCAAGGACTTTTACCGCCATAATGCAAAACTGTTCTCTTGTTATGTTTAATGTAAAGTCTTTTGAAAGCCTTTCGTCCTGCATGTTATAAGCATAAAACTTTTGGATGTAGCCTGTCGCCCAATCGCTGAAGGTATGCTCCTTTGAAAAGGCGGCAAAGTCTTCATAATGCTTTTCTCTTTCTTCGCTATAAGGAGCTTCAGCCACAGCAGAAGCTGCAATGCTTAAAGCCAAAGCAATTGCCAAAATAATGCTTAATATCTTTTTCATTTTGTTCCTCCTTTTATGATTTAACAGCATTAAATAAGGTGGGCTTTTTACTTTGCATATGCATATCTACCCATGAAGATTATTTCGTCCGATACCTTTACCACAAAATAGAAGGGAGTGTCAACCTTAAAGTCGATAGGCTGTGGTGGCAGTGCACTGCCTGCCATAGGCAGGGCTGTTATTGCTGCCGCTTCTGTTCCCTCTTCGTCAACCTTTATGTAGGTTTTATGTATAACGTCTGTTAAAAACATGCTGCCTTCATCAAACATCTTTGTAAATTCCGCATCGGCTGCGAAGGCTTTATTCATTCCAAGCTCCTTAAGCATACCTGCAACGGAAGAAGAATATTCCACCTCAAATTTCGGAATTGAAAGGTTCATGTAGGTATGTTCATAGTTGCCGTAGGCTTTACTAAGCTCCTTTTCAACATCAATCTCGCCATAAGGCAGGATAATGTACATGCTTGCGCTCAGGTTGTTTTCGTTCCGCTCCATTTTACGCTCGCCATTTTCGTCAACGTAATAGAAAGATGTCTGATAGGGCATTGTTATAATTTCGCTGTCGCCTGTGGCGCAATAATAAACCCAATCGGTTCTGTTCATAAAATCGATTTCGGTTTCTTTGCCGTCGGCGCTTGTAAATATGTCGGGCTTTGTGGCGCTTTTTGAAAATTTATCCTGCCACATGCCCTTAAAGTAGATAGCATTTACTATCATTGCCCAAAAATTGCTATCCTGTATTGCGCCCTGAATTTTGCCGTTTGTTTTCTCTTTTATCCAGCCGTTTACCTTTTCAACGGCGTTCAGGTTTGTTACCTCGCCTGCTTCTGCCTTGTAGTATTCCTCTGCTATGCTTTTATAAGCGTTACTGAAGCTTTGGCTGGTGTTACTTTTATTTATCCAGATGGAATTTGCAACGTCGAACCTTATTTTGTCGGAAAGAGAATATTTTTCAATAAGCTCTTTTGCGCTATTATTAAATTCTTCCACGTTTTCGATGTTCAATAAATCAAGAATTTCCTGCTTTGTTTCGCCCTCGGCACCGTTTGCAGCTAAGCTAAGTGCCATTTTTATGGATAAAGGCGAAAACATGTAGTTTTTATCACGGGGCATTAAGGTGTTCATTTTATCGGCAAAGGTTACCGCCTTCGATTTTTCAACAAGGTCATAAAGCCTTAAAAGCATTGCAAAAGCCTGCTCATGCGTAAGGTTGCCCTTTGGGTTAAAGCTTTTGCCCATTCCTTTTATAATGCCGCAATTTGTCATTTCATAAACTGCATCCTGTGCCCATAAGGCAATACTGTCATGGTCAGAATAGGTAAAGTCTTCTTCTCCAATGGGGTTAATAAATGCAACCCCCCACTTACGGAAGGCATCTATCATTTTTGTAAAAATAACTGCTGCTTCCTCACGGGTAATTAAGTCCTCGGGGCAAAAAAGTGTTTTGCTCTTACCCTCTACAATGCCAAGACAGTAAAGATATTTAATTGCACCTGTTTCGCTGCTATAGCCCTCGCCTATGTCTGTAAAGGGGGTTTCCATAGAATAAAAATTCACTTCCAGCCCACTACTGTGAAGCATTCTTTCAGTAACAAGACAGAATTCTCCTCTTGTTATGTTTTCGCTGTAAGCCTTAGTCAGAGTGTTCCAGTTTAAAGCAGTTGCCCTTTTTACATATTCTTCTGCCCATTCACTGCAACTGCCGGATTCTTCTGCAAGCATGGCGCATGGCGCAACAATGCTTAAAGCTAAAGCAATTGTTAAAATAATGCTTAATACCTTTTTCATTTTGTACCTCCTGAGTTTTTTAACCTGACGCTCACAACCTCGGGTCGGTTGTTTATTCGAATGGGGAAAACGCTGGCACCAAGCCCACGGCTCACAACCATTGTTCTGCCGCCTTCAGTGTAGAGCCCATTATCGTACTTTGGCAGTATGCCCTGCCCCGGTGCAAATAAGCCCCCAAGGAAGGGAATGCGTATCTGACCGCCATGTGCATGCCCCGAGAAAATAAGGTCAACGTTTTTGTATTCGTCAAAATATTCGGGTCTGTGTGCAAGAAGTATTTTGTAGTTATCGGTAGTGGGCATTGCTTCACGAAGAAGCTCGGTGGCAGGCTTTGAAAAGTCGAAGCCTGTGTCTTCAAGGCCTATGAGGGTAATTTCGCCATCGCCCTTTTTAATTGTACAGCTTTCGTTCTGAAGCTGAATTACCCCTGCCTCTTTTACTGCACTTTTAAAGTCCTGATATTTTTCGCTTGCGTAGTTAATTCTTGCTTCGTGGTTGCCCGTTACATAGTAGCAGGGCGCAAGCTTTACAGCTTCCTTTATAAAGCTTATGGATATTTTAATGTTTGTGCGCCGTGAATCAATCATGTCGCCTGTTAAAACAATGATATCGGGCTTTGCCGCTTTGATTTTGTCGAGCACCCGTTGGTTGTTATGCCCCAGGGAGCAGTTATGCAAATCTGAAACCTGCACAATTGTGAAGTTATCAAAGCTTTCGGGAACACTTGCTTCAATTTCGTAGGTTGTCAGTTCCACGGTGTTATTACCCCACCAGAGAAGTGCCAACAAAAGCACAGGAAGCATGCTTAAAAGTATAAACATAATAATCGTCCGTTTCTTCAATGTATATCACCTATTTATAATACTTACCAACCTTGTAAAAAGTTTCATAATTATTATAATATTTTTTTAGCCTGCCGTCAATATTCACCGATTGACTACAGCCCTTGTTTTAGGTATAATGATACTAATACATTTAACGGAGGCACTACTATGGCAGAAGGACACAGAGAAAGAATGCGCAAGCGTTTTTATACAAAAGGCCTGGAGGGCTTTGAGCCACACGAAGCATTGGAAATGCTTTTGTTTTTTACCATTCCGCGCAAAAACACAAACCCGTTGGCACATGCGCTTATTGAGCGCTTCGGCTCCTTTCATGGTGTGCTCGAGGCAAACCGTGAGGACCTTTTAAGCTTCCCTCTTACGGAAAACACCGTAGCTTTACTAAAAATGCTCCCCTCTTACGCAAACTATTACACCGAAAGCCGTGCATCGGGAACAGTTTACTTTTCTGACAGCACAGCTATCGGCAATTATGCGGTAAGTAAAATAGGCGAAAGAACAAACGAGGTTTTCGGGGTGCTTTGCCTTACAATGCAGCGCAAGTTTATAAATTTTGAAATTATTGAAGAAGGAACTGTTTCCTCCAGCAATGTTTCGCCAAGAAAGGTTGCAGAATGTGCACTTCGTAACAACGCCTCAAAGGTTGTTTTTGTACATAACCACCCGAGCGGCTCGCTCGTTCCTTCAGTGAGCGATAAAGAGCTTACCAAAGACCTTGCCGCAATGCTTAAACAGCTTGGCGTTGGTGTTGTTGACCATGTTATTGTGGCAAACGGTAGGTTTTCGTCCATGAGCGAACAAGGGCTTATATAATTTTTTAAAGAGGATAGGAAAAATTGTTCAGAATTGACAAACCGAATGAAACCGCAGTGTCTGCCCTGCGGTTTCATTTACCCGAAGTCGTACATAGGTACGTCGAGAGGTGAGGTTTGTCGATAGCAAAAGGCATTTATAGAAAGAAAAACACCACCGAAGGGTGGTGTTTTTCTACATCAGAAATAAATTCAATGTTTTCTACGATTAAAATATTTTATTTCATCTTTGACTTTTGCGGTCTGGGCGATTTTAACATCCTCTTTTTTAGTCGTGTCTTTCGTCTGTGTTTGTATACATTTCGCAGAAGCGGGCTGCAAAGGCAGGCTCTTCGCCCTTTGCATATAAATGCGACACATCGCCGTAGCTGTTCATGCGGAAGGATGCAATGCCCTCTCGCCTTTCCTCGGTTGTAAGGGTTGTAACAGAAGAGGGTGCCGCACAAAAACCGTGCCATAAAACCATTGGTGAAACGCCCAGCAAATGACTTAACAGCACACAGCCTGAGCCAAAGTGGCAGAAAATTGCAATGGTGTCCATATTGGGGTTTTCGGCGCGGTAGTAGTTGCCCTCTCTGACGTAGCCGTGCTTTGCAATGAGCTTATCAAATTCATTTACTACCCTGTCGTATTCCTCTTTTACCTTGCCCTCTGCCATGACAGGCACATTGCCCCAGTTGTCCTTATCATAAAACTCGTCAATTTTTGTCCAGTGGGCAGGAAGCCAGTCCCATGCAATAGCCTTGCCGCAGTCGGGGCGGATAATTGTAGGCGGGAATTCCTTAAGCCATTCAAAAACACCGTCAGGCTCCCGATTAAGCTTTTTTAAGGTTAATGAGGCTGTGTCCTTAGCTCTGCCAAGTGTTGAGGTGTAGAAGGATTTTATGTCCATTTTTACAAGCTTTTCTGAAAGACATTCTGCCTCAACCCAGCCCTTAGGGGTTAAAGAATCGATTGAATAGTCGGGGTCTGCATGCCTTATTATTAAAATTTTCATTTTACATTCCTCACATTCCTGCAAACTGAATTATAAATGCCATTGCTGCCGCACCAATTGCCACGGTAAGAAGCCCCTTGTTGAAGTATGCAAGCATTATGGCAACAACACAGCCAACACTTGCACCTAAGGTAGAGCCCGTTGAAGAAAAAATTGCAGGGAATGTCATTGCCGATAAAACCACATAGGGCACATAGTAAAGAAAGGACTTTATCCATCTGTTTTCAATTTTTCGTCTGAAAATTGCCATGGGCAGCATGCGTATGAAATAGGTTGTAAGAGCCATTGCCTCAATTGACAAAAATACGTATGTGTTACTCATTGCCGTTATCCTCCTTTACGGGGAAAAGTGTTGCTGCAATGCCCGACACAATAACTGTTATGATAATTACCGCCCAGCCTGTTTCAAGCTTATTAATTACGGGCAGATATGTAAACATAACACTTAATGCTATTGCCATAATAACAGCTGTTAAAACCTTTTTGTTTTCCTTACTTGGGGGCACAATAACTGCAATAAACATGCCGTAGAGGGCAATGCCCATTGCATCGGCAAGCACTTCGGGCATAAAGTTTGTTGCAACCGAGCCTAAAACTGTGCCGCCTGTCCAGCCGAAAATTGGCGGAATGATAAGAGCTGCCATGTAAGGAGCGGTTAAATCGTGCTTTTTGCCCATGCTTACAGCATAAATTTCGTCGGTTATGCCGAATGCAACTAAAAGGCGTTGCCAGATGGGCATTTTTTCTTCTACCTTCTGGCTCATGGAAACGCCCATGAGAAAGTAGCGCATGTTTATAATAAGGGTTGTAAGCACAATGAGCAGTATGCTTCCGCCCACAGCCATAACGTCAACCCCTGCCTTCTGACCAGCACTGGTTAAGTTGGTAAGGGAAATGAGGCTTGCACCCCACCAGGGCACACCTGCCCCCACTGCCGACACACCAAATGCCACCGATACGGAAAAGTAGCCTAAGGCTATGGGTATTCCGTCCTTTATTCCTTCTTTAATTTCGTTAAGCTTCATTTTGTCACCACTCCAGAAGTTGTATCCACTTTATTAATGCATCGCCCCAGGCTGCCGCATGTGGCTCCATTCTGCCTTCCTCATTGGCAAGGCCTAAGCCATGCTTGCCGTAGGGGTAAATGTGAATTTCAGCACCTACGCCAACATTACGGAGACGCGTTGCATACTGCAATGTATTCTGCACGTTAACAACATTGTCGTTAAAGGTATGCCAGATAAATGCATCGGGGGTGTTTTCGTCAGCTATAAGGTCTGCGCTGAGCATTTTTCGCATTTCAACGTTACCGCCCTCTAACAGACTGTCGCCTACAAGGGCATCGCCCGAGCCTATATGGGTTATCTTTTCGTCGTACAGGTTAATGACGGGGTAGCAGAGTATCTGCTTGTCGGGCAGGTACTTTTCATTGTCGATATTATCAACGCCCTCGCCTTCAATTGCCTTATGGTAGGTTGAAAGTATGCTTACCAGGTGCCCGCCTGCCGAGGAGCCCATAGCGGCAATTTTATCTTTATCAATGCCGAATTTGTCGGCGTAGTGCCTTACATAGCGCATGGCACGCCTTGCGTCAAGCAGCGGCAGCGGAAAACGGTTCGGGTGCACCCTATAATCAACCACAAAAGCCGTAATTCCGTTTTTATTCAAAAACTCGGCATAGCTTTTGCCCTCGTGCTCTGCTCTGCCCCAGTAGCCACCGCCGGGGAAAATTACAACAGCTGCGTTCTTTGTTTTATTTTCGGGCTTATAGTAAGTCATGGTTGTGCCATTTTCCCATAACTCAAAAACTTCTGTCATATTATTCATCTCCTGTCGGGAACGTTGCTCCAATCGTGATTTTTCATTCTTTCATATTCTTCCTCGGTTATGGCAAGGATTGTGCCATGCTTAAAGCCGTAAGGGAAGGAAAAGCTTTCATCGCTACGGGTAAAAACACCCGATGCAATGGAATCGCTCATGAAAGGAATATAGCCCTGCTCCTTGCCCGGGCGACCGTAATAGTCTAAAAACAGAGCCCAACGGCCGTCGTCCATTTTAACTGCGGTAGGTGCTTCGTACAAGCCGACCTCAATTGCCTTCATGCTTTCGTCAAAGGCCTCTACCCTTTCCCAGGGGCCTGTGGGGCTTTGTGACTTAAGAAGTACAATTGTTGTGGGATGACCGTCCTTTACGAAAAGGTAGTAAACACCATCTTCCTCGTACATGGCAGAATCAATGATGTCTCTTCCCTCTCTTCTGTGCAAAACTTCGGGATATGTAAAGGTTTCAAAGTCCTTGGTGCGACTGTAATAAATGCCCTTACCGCCAAAATTGTTACAATCGTGGCTGGAGGACCAATGAAGAATGTAGTCGCCCTTTTCTTTGTCGAAAATAACATCGGGTGCCCACATGCAGCCAAAGTGCTCGTCGCCTATTTTTACAAGGCGCTGCTCGGACCAGTTAACCAAGTCTTCACTTTCCCACACACTAAAGCACTTACTGCCGTTTTCGCCGATTTCCTTCCAGGAATGCTTGTACTGGTTACGCATGCCGTAGGAAAGGCTTAAGTCGGTTGCTATAATGAAAAATTTGCCGTCGCAGCGTGTTATGGTAAAGTCTCGCACGCCTTTATCGCCGTAATATGCCCACAAAACAGGCTCGCCGTTGTTGAGGCTTTCCCAGTTAAAGCCGTCCTTTGATAATGCAAAATAAACCTGCTCACCATCGGGCGAGGTTTTCTCTTTAAAGTGTACAAATAAATAATTCTGCATAGCTTTTCTCCTTAAATTAAACACTTACTACTCATTATAAAACCGACGTAATGTAAAGTCAAACATAACTTACAAAAAGGTGCGCTTTACGCACCTTTTTGTCATTTTATAATTTCATCAATCATGTTAAGCTCATCTGTGGTAAAGGAGGTGTTTTCAGCTGCCTTAAGGTTGTCAAGTATCTGGCTTGTTTTTGACGCACCTATTAAAACGCTTGTAATCGCATCGTCCTTTAAAACCCAGGCAAGTGCCATTTGGGCAAGGGTCTGCCCTCTTTCACCTGCAAGAAGGTTGAGCTTTTTAATTTTTTCAACAATATCTTCTGTTATTCTGCCCTCTTGTAAAAACCTGCCGTCGGTTTTAACACGTGAATCCTCGGGAATGCCGTTTATATAACGGTCGGTAAGTAACCCTTGCGCCAATGGGCTGAAGCAGATTACGCCCTTGCCTTTTTCCTTTGCAGCAGCAAGTAATCCGTTATTTTCAACGCTACGGTCAAGGATTGAATAGCGGTTCTGGTTAATGACAAAGGGGCAACCCATCTCAGCGAGAATTTCTGCCGCCTGTGTCATTCTTTCGCCGTTGTAGTTGGAAAGCCCAACGTAAAGCGCTTTGCCGCTTTTTACAATGCTGTCCAATGCGTGCATTGTTTCCCAAAGAGGGGTTTCAGGGTCGGGGCGGTGATGATAGAAAATGTCAACATAATCGACATTCATTCTTTTTAAGCTTTGGTCGAGGGATGCTGTAAGGTACTTCTTACTGCCCCAGTTACCGTAGGGGCCTTCCCACATGTCATACCCTGCCTTTGTACTAATTAGCATTTCGTCACGGTAGGCTTTCATTTCGCCGTTTAAAATTTTGCCGAAGTTTTCTTCTGCAGCGCCGTACTTGGGGCCGTAGTTATTTGCAAGGTCAAAATGTGTTATGCCGTTGTCAAAGGCTGTAAAACACAGGTTTTTCATGTTTTCGTAATCTGAGTTGTCGCCAAAATTGTGCCATAAACCAAAGCTTACGCGCGGAAGCATAAGCCCGCTTTTACCACAGCGCTGATACTTTGCGTTTTTATATCTGTTTTCATTTGCTGTATAACTCATTTTACTCACTCCTTTAAACTAATTGTACAACCATATAACTTGAAATGCAACATAAAAAAGCATTTTCAATGCTTCAACCCCCTCTTCCGTTTGCGGTGCCCTGTATCAACTTCGCTAATCCGCTCGTTGATAACAGACCGCGGCACAGCTCTACGCATTCGCTCAATCATCCACCGGATGCGCTCATGCTCGATTCCCCCAATCTTGGGGGACGAAAAGGAAAGCTTTTATTTTACAAGCAAATATGCGCACATTCTGCGCGCAATTTCCTATGTAATAAAAAAGGACACTATTGTGCCCTTTTTTGGTTTAACAATTCTTCTAATTCAAATTGACTTATGCCAATAAAAAGAAAAGCTTTGTCGTCAATCCGGGGGATTTCGCCCAAAAATTCAATTTCTGAAAGCTTTCCGCAGTCATAAAAGGCATATGAGCCGATTTTTGTTACACTTTCGGGAATTGTTATGCTTCTGAGCTCGCGGCAGTTGTTAAAGGCGCTGTAGCCGATTTCCACAAGCCCGTCGGGTAGTGTGATTTCCGGTAAGCTGATACAGTCTGAAAAAACGCTGCTTTCAATTACCTTAATATTTTTTGGGATATTAACCTCCCTGAGACTGATACATTCAAAAAAAGCACTTGACCCGATAAAAGTTACACTCTCGGGTATGTAAATTGCTTTTAAAGCTTTACAGTCGTAAAAAGCACATGAGCCTATGCGTTCAAGTCCTTCGGGCAGGTTTATCGTTTCCAGTCGCCAACATCTTTCAAAGGCATAATCGTCTATCACTTTTACGCTATCGGGCAATATAATACGTGTAATTTTGCCACAGTTTGAATACAATCTATCTCCTGAAAAGGCACTTCGGGCAATAATGGTTGTGCCCTCTTTTACCTTGACCTCACCCTCTAATTTATTGTCTGCTGACAGAAGAATGGTGTTAACGTAAAACATGCCGTCCTTCCAGTTTTTGGGGTCGTTACAATATGCGGTTTTGCCAAAGCAATTGCCGTCAATATATGTAACACTTTTAGGTATGCTTATGGTTTTTAATTTTGCACACTCATAAAAAGCATTGGCACCGATTGACTCTAATCCATCGGGTAAATAAATTTCTTCAAGGATTGAACAATTGTAAAACGCCCACCACCCTATGCTCTTTAAATTTTTGGGCAGCTTTATTTTTTCAAGCCTATAGCAAGCGTAAAAGGTTTCGTTTTCAATAGCTGTTACCTTCGATGGAAGGTTTATTTTCTTTAAGCTTTCACAGTTGCAAAACGCACACTGCCCGATTTTTTCCACATTATCAAAAAGATGTATCTCTTCCAGGCTTTGACAACCGTAAAACGCAGAATTACCTATGCTTTTTACCCCTACGGGTATGTTAACCTTTTTAAGGCTTGTGCAGTCTTTGAAAAGGCTGTCATTAACAGAAGTGAGGTTGCTCTTTATCTGAACCTCTATAAGGCTGTCACAGCCCGAAAAGGCTTCGCTGCCAAGATTTGTACAGCTTTTTGGTATTGAAACAAGGGTCAATGAATCGCATTGGGAAAATGCACCATCGCCGATACTTGTAACTGTTTCGGGGATTGTTATGCTTTTAAGATTTACGCAGCCGCGGAATGCATCCTGGCCAATGCTTGTAACGCTTTGGGGAATGGTTATTTCCTCTAAATTTTTTAAATTGCTGAATGCGCCGCCGGGGATATGGGTTATGCCGTCCTCAAGCTTTGGCATTGTAACAAAGGTGTTTGAAAAAACCGAGTCACCGTAAATTACATCCTTTTTAAAAACAGCCTCCGTTATGCCTGTGCCGCTGAACGCCCTGGATTTAATTTCCTTTACGCTGTCGGGTATTTCAACGGTTTTCAATCCTCTGCAGCCTAAAGCAAATTCCGTAGGGATAACTGTTACGCCATCTTCAATAATAACCTCTGTCAGGTTGTCGCAGTATTCGCAAATGCCGTAATTGTAAAATGAATCAGCTTCGCCGTATTCAACACCACTTTTTATTGTAAAGGATTTAATATTACTGCTGTAAAATGCACCCATGCCGACATATTCAATATTTTCGGGCATGTTATATTCTGTAAGGTGAGAATATTCAAAAGCTCTTTCGCCAATTATCCGCACACTGTCGGGGATTTTTAAGCTTACAAGGTTGTCACAATACCAAAAGGCTTCTTTTCCTATTACCTCGAGCGTATCGGGGAGTATAACCTCATTTACGTCACTAAATTCAAAAAGCCCGTCACCTATGACTTTAACCCCCTCGGGCACAGTATATGTTCCCCTTAATGTGGAGGATATTGAGGCATCATATAACAATCTGCCGTCAACAATAATAAGCTTGTTGTTTGCTGCAAAGGGTGTGCCGCTCAGTGCAGAACGACTAATATACATCAATTCGTCACAGTATTCAATTTCTTTAAGATTAGTACCTGTGAAAACATTGTCATTGATTGCTCTTACACTACCCAAAATCACTTTTTCAAGGTTTACACAATCAATAAAAGCATGCCCGCCTATTTTTGTAACGCCCTTTTCAATAACAATTGTTTTTATCTGTTCTGAAAATTCCGCCCAGGGCTTTGGGTAAAAATACTGATACTGACCGTCCCAAGGGCCGCGGATTTCCATGTAATGTGCCATTTCGCCTTCGCCCGAGATTGTAAGAGTGCCGTCACTAAACTTCCAAAAAAGCCCGTCACGGCAAACGCCCTCACCGGCAATCACCGCTTCTTCTGCCAAGGCAACATTCGGCAAAAGCATAAGGCATATTAAAATAAGGCTTATTACCTTTTTCATTTTCTCTCCTCACTTTCAACGCAAATGGGGACGGGTTCATTTTGTGTTGAAATCAACGCATTTTGCACCCGTCCCCATTTGCGTTGATTATTATTCTTCAATGTCAATAATGAATCTGCCAAACTCTGTCCATACAGAAAAACCCTCGTCATATTCATACCTTATTTTTAAACTGCCGTTTTCATTTTTGAGTATGGTATCCACTAAAAAGCTGCCGTCTTCTTTGTAAAGTGCGTTGCCAACAGAATAGGCTATCCTTTTATTTTTGTTTCTGTCCCATATTTCCACACTGTCGTCTTTACGCAGCACGCTGTAATGATAACCGTAAGACAGGTGTGTTTCGGGCGAATAGTCATTATTTATTCTTTCCTTTTCGTAAATGTTGCCATCTTTGTCCACGTAGCACCAATCGCCCCCGGCAAGGTGATGATAAGCGTAGCCATGCTCAAATTTGCCGTAGTTGTAGCCTGTGTAACCATCAAATTTCGGCTCAATAACCATTTCGCCCTCTAAGTTTATGTAGCCTATTTTCCCATCAAGCTTAACCATAACAAGGTTGTTATCAATATGATAAACGTACTCGTCCCAGACCTCGTCGCCATGGTTAACGCCAACAGAAACATAAAAGCTTTCGTACTTGAATTCTGCTATAGGCTCACCCTTTTCGTTAATAAGCCCCCAGAGGTTTTCATGGTTTTTGGCAACTGCAACATTGTTTTGAAATTCGCCTACATACACATACTTATCGGGCCACGCTATCTGTGATTTTTTGTCGCTTGTTATAAGGTAAGCCTGGTTATCCTTCTCATAAAAGTACCTTGAACGGTAGCTACTGCCATACTTTCCGCTAAAAACGTTCTCGTAAATAATTTCGCCTGTTAAGCTGTCCACAGCTTCTATCACTCCGTCCTGCCTTGTGCAGAACAGAATGTCGCTGAAATAGGTCATGTCGTCAATCTCGGTATACTTAAATTCGCCCACCTTTTCGCCTATTGCCAATGCCCAGAGCCCGTCCTGTTTTAAGGCATAGATGCTGTCATTCTCGGTATAAAGCTGGTCGCAGTCCTCGTAATGAGCATCATAGAGCAATTCGCCGTTTGCTCTTGCCCACTCTACCTTTCCGTTCTTAATAAGCTTAATAAAGCCATCTGCTACGGTGGGCTCAACTTTGTCGTATGCTGCTTCAATAAGTATTGTTCCGTCGTATTTTGCAAGGCCCCTTTTATTATCCTTAAAGGTTATTAAGAGCTGAAGGTCTGCTCCCGAAGGTATGTAAACATAGTCATACTGGGGAAAAATGTTATTCCCCTCTTTGTCGAACCAATAGCAATTCTGCGAATTATCCACCGCCCGGATATATTCTCCCCTATAATCAATATTGCGGTATTCAATATCTAAAACAACCTCACCCTTGTTGTTTACCAAACCCTGGTTCCAGCTGTTTTTCTTTTCTGTTTTCATAAAGCCGTGCTCGTCAAAGCCTTCTAAGTCTTCGTACTCCATGGGCAGAACCACGTTTCCCTTTCTGTCAATGAGGCCGTAGTTCATTTCCCGTACAATATTGGCATTCGGGTCATCGGAATATTTATATTGCCCTGCAACCAGAAGCTCAGGGTGGTTACAGGTTCTTATATAATCAAACTCAAAGGGCACAAGAGTGTTGCCCTCTTTATCAATCATGCCGTATTTTTCTCCATCAAGACATGCAACAGCTCCGCCCATTTCGTCAAAGGGCGCAATGAAGGAATACTTAACTTCGGTTACAATTTCGCCATTGTCGTTCATGAGAGCCCGCTTTTTACTGCTCTTACCCTCAACTTCAATGTACCCGTTTGTAAAGCGTTCTGGGTAGTATTCATAAAGGTCAAACTTGTACTTGCCGCTTGTCACTATTCTGCCGTCCTTATGCATGATTGTGTCGTCGCCTATGTAATAGTAATCACCTATAATATAAACTTCTGCGTCCGAATCATCGGGAATATGTGTAACGGTGCAATTATAGCTTGCACCAAAAGCTATGGGAGCAGAACTTGTCAATATACATATTAAAATAATTATTGCTGCTACTTTTTTCATATAATCACTCCTTTTTTCAACTTCAACGCAAATGGGGACGGGTACGTTTTGCGTCGATTTCAACGCATTTTGCACCCGTCCCCATTTGCGTTGTCACTCCCATTTTTCAGCCTGCAGGGTGAGGCGTTAAATAGCCAAATTCATTTTCAGCGGGCGTTTCTGCAGTGAAGCTGTTTATGGCAGCCTCTGCAACACTTGAGTCTGTATTTATAAATGACAAGGAAAAATTGTAGATATAATCGCCTAAGTAAAAGAACATATCATGATGGTATGACTCTAAGTCCGATGAGCTTATCCTGTCGGTGTAATACACGCCTGTATTGCCGTTTATTGTAACCTCTTTCAGCTCACTTTGTGTAAGCGTGTCTTTGTAATATTCATACATTTTCAAGTAAGCAGCCTTGCTCTTTTGGGCGTATTCCTCCACGCTTTCGCCCTCTGTAACAGAAAATACCGAAAATCCAATCATGCCCAGGCTTGTTGCGTTTTCAACCTCGCCCGACAAGAACACAACCTGGTTATTTGCATTCAGGTATTTCCAGCCTGCAGGCACGTAAAAGCCAACATGGTATTTTTCGCTATAGTACCAACGCATTCCGTTTTCAATTTTCTGCAAGGGCTCACAAAGGCTTTTGTCATATTCAAACTTAAAGCTGTCTTCAATACTCTTGTAGTATTCAACATCTTCCTCATTTGCGTAGCAACGGGTGTACAGGCTGTACACATATCCGTCCTTTAAAAACATTCTGCTGTCACCGTGGAAACGGCTTGTGTAATAGTTATACTCGTAAACAGTTCGCACGTACTCTACACCGTCTGTAGTTTTTTCTACAGTTTGTGAAATGAGTGTCAGGCTGTTGTCATACACATAATCAAGCTCAAACTGCTTTATTGCTTCTATGGTAGCATTATTTGCAGTAGCCACGTTCAAACTCACAATCTCGTTCATATATTCGTCAGAAAACTCGAAATATACTCCGTCAGGAGCCAGCACGCTTAATGGAACCCCCTTCGGAATATCAATGGACCAGTTATAAAATGCATCGCCAAGCCTTGTTTTAGTGGTGTTTTTCAACCTTTCCTCAAGAGGGGCAAACTCGTCCTGCACGGTGATTATAACTGTCTTTGTGCTATCCTCCCATTCCACCAAGGCTCCCAAGCCCTCACTTGCCGCTCTCACAGGCACAAGCGTTCTGCCCGCTACAATCTGTGGTGGAACATCAAGCACAATTTCCTCATTGTTCACGGTTATAACATTGTTGTCAATCTGCATTATGACAACACGCTCTTTCGTGGTTGCCGTAACTGTTCTTGTTTCGCCGTTCCACTCAACCAAAGCGCCCAGGCTTTCAAAAATTTTTCTTACAGGCACCATTGTTCTGCCCTCTATAATCTGCGGCGGAACATCAAACTCCAGAAGGACGCCGTTAAGCACCACGCTTACGTGTGTCTCTTCCGCCTGCACAGCTGCAGGGAATGTTAAGAGCATGCAAAATACCAATATAAAACTTAAAAGCTTTTTCATTTTTTCTCCTCCTTATATATCAATTCAAGTTGAGTTTTTCTAAAGCCTCGTCCTTGTTATCATATTTACAAGGCACTTTAAAATTGAAATTAGTGTCAACAACTCCCCATTTGTCGTCTGTCTGTACAAGTGCGAAGCCTGCACAGAAATTTTCCGCAGCCTCAAAAAGCAAATCTGTTGCCCATTCGCCCTTTTTGTTTATGTAGGAATATTCGCCATTGTCGTTTGCAACTGCAAGAGCGTAGCCCGAGTTAAAGTTATTAACTGCAGAAAACTCTTTTTCGAAAAGATATGTTCCGTCCGGTTTAATAAATCGTAAAACCTTTGGGTTTTCGGGCAGTATTACAAGGGCTGCATCCTCGTAAAAATCCCCTGCTTTTAAATATTGGGGTTCTATAACAACATTCCCCTCATTGTCCTTATAGCCATAAAGGGCTTGTTCATCGTCAAAATATAATGTGGGAGCTTTATTCCCGTACAGCGGCAAAAGCAATCCCCCTGCAAAGGCGCTTACCATGGAAAAAACCATAAGAAACAAAAGCACCACTAAAGCAGAAAAAGCACCTTTAATTTTTGAGCCTCTTTTGCTGTTTTTAATTGCAACAAGGCGGTTTCTAAGTACCTTTTTACTGGTTGCAATGCTTGTTGTAAGAGGCATCGTCCCTTTTTCAAAGGCGAAGGACATTATTGTTTCGGCATAGCTTTTCTTTTCATTTTTGTTCATGCTTTTTGCAACTGCTTCGTCACAGGATATTTCGCATGCCTTGTCAATTTCTCTTGCAATTAAATACATAAAGGGGTTAAACCAATGCACCGCCTTGCAGGCTGTAACCAACCACTTGTATAAAATGTCTTTACGTTTGATGTGCATTATTTCATGTGCTAACACATTTTTCATTTGACAAGCCGTGAGGCTCTTATCAGGCAGCACCAATATTGGGTTAATGCTCCTTATAACAAAGGGCGATTCTGCCTTGTCCATTATGCGTACCTCTATGTTTTCGCCTGCTTCATCCAGATTTATTGGGTAAGAGTTTTTCAACACATTTTTTATAAAGAATCTGTACCTTACAGCCTTTTGCACAAAGACAGCAGCTGCAATAAAAAGCCATACATATGCAAACAGGTGCAGGTTCTTTTCTAAAGCATGGCTGAAGCCATCAAAGGTAAGCGGCGCATTTTGCTCTGCATTATTGTTTTCCGTAACAGCAATTGCAGCACTCTCTGAAAGCTCTTCGGTGCTCAAATGTACCACTTCGTTATCCTTAAAGGTAAAACTATTAACATCAACCCTTAAAGGCACCAGCATAATGATAAGCACCACAAGCCACACATAGTAGTGCCAGGAAGCAGAAAAGCACTTTTTTGTTAAAGGCTTCATAAAAAAGAGCACACACGCCGACAATGTTCCTATCAGCCCCGTCAGAAGGTAGGCTAAAAATATATTTGTCATGCTTATTCCTCCTCGGTGTTAAAAATTGCTGACAGCTCTTCAATGTCCTTTTCTGAAAGCTTTTTTTCGTCAAAGAGCGAAAGGGCAAATTCCTTGGCAGAGCCGTTGTAAAGGGTTTTTATAAGGTTTTTAACCTGGCTTCTTCTGTATTCCTTTTCTGTTATCACAGGGGTGTAATAGTAAAGCTTGCCCTGCTTTTCGGCTTTAAGGGCACCTTTTTCGCTAAGGCGTGTTAAAAAGGTTGCAATGGTTGTTTTTTTCCAGCCCTTGTCCTCCACCGCAAGGCCTATTTCAACACTTGTCATGGCTTTTTTTGCCTTCCATATTACCTTCATTATTTCAAGCTCGGCTTCACCTATATTAATGTTTTTCATAATCTGCACCTCATTCTACGTTTGTAGTTTCTGATTATATTCTACACTCGTAGAACATATTTGTCAAGCAGAATATAAAATGGTGCTCTCAATTTCACTATTTCAACGCAAATGGGGACGGGTTCGTTTTGTGTTGAAATCAACGCATTTTGCACCCGTCCCCATTTGCGTTGATTTTCTGTGTTGCAATTTAACCCATCACGTTATATACTTACCTTGAGGTGAATTATCATGCCCTTTAACATAATAAGAGCAGACATAACAACACTTAATACCGACGCAATTGTGAACGCAGCAAACTCATGCCTGAAGCAGGGCGGTGGTGTTTGCGGTGCAATATTTTCTGCCGCAGGCCCCGGTAAGCTTCAGAAGGCATGCGACCGGATTGGTCACTGCCCCACAGGGCAGGCGGTTATAACAGAGGGCTTTAACCTTAGCGCAAAGTATGTTATCCACACAGTGGGCCCCATTTACGGCGTTGATACTAATGCGGAAAGCCTTCTTTATTCCTGCTATGAGAGCTCCCTTACCCTTGCAAAGGAAAAGGGGCTTAATTCCATTGCATTTCCCCTTATTTCCTCGGGAATATACGGCTACCCAAAGCGCGAGGCACTTAGAATTGCACAAAGCGCCATTAAAGACTTTCTTAATAATAACGACATGGACGTGTACCTTGTTGTGTATGATAAAGCCGCCTTTCAGATAAGCGAGGAGCTTTTCGAAAGCATACAGACCTACATATCGGAAAACATGGTTTTAGACGACACACGCATGCGGAAGGACATAGTATATAGCGCAATGTGCGAAGCCTCCGTCCACAGTGCAAACAAAGGCATTGTTTTTGACGAGGACTATGAAACCTTTTCGCAAATGCTTTTTCGCCTTATTGACGAAAAGGGCTACAGCGACGTTGAGGTTTATAAGCGTGCAAACATTGACCGCAAGCTTTTTTCAAAAATGCGCAAAAAGGACTATGCTCCTAAAAAAAGCACCGTTATGGCTCTTATAATTGCCCTTAAGCTCAATATGCGCGAGGCAAAGGACCTTCTTTGTGAGGCAGGCTTTGCCTTCAGCCATTCTTCTAAATCTGACATTATAATTCAGTATTTTATCGAAAACAAAAACTACGACATTTTCGAAATTAACGAAACCCTTTTTGCCTTTGACCAGCCCCTTTTAGGTGCGTAAATTTGTCGCTTTTAAAGCGACCATACCTCCCTTTTTGTTTGTTATACTCAGCTTAACAAATGAAAGAGAGGTATTTTTTATGAAGAATTTAACAGAACTGGTTTTTATCCTTGACCGAAGCGGCTCCATGGCACACTTGGAGAGCGACACCATAGGTGGCTACAACAGCTTTCTTAAAAAGCAGAAAAATGAAGAAGGCGAAGCCACCGTTACAACAGTGCTTTTCGACGACAATTTCGAAGTTATCCACAACAATGCCGACATTAAAAAGGTCGATAACCTTACGAACAAAGAATACTACGCACGTGGTACAACAGCACTTTTTGATGCCATCGGTAAAACCATCAGCATTGTTGGTAACCGCCATCGTCTTGCACCCGATTGCCTCACACCTGAAAAAACCTTGGTTGTTATTATAACCGACGGCTATGAAAACGCCAGCTGTGAATATGGCATTAAGCAGGTAAAGAGCATGATAGAAAGGCAGAAGGAAAAATACGGCTGGGAATTTTTGTTCCTTGGTGCAAACATAGATGCAATTTCTGCCGCAGGCGACATTGGCATTGCGCCTGACCGCTCTGCCACCTACCGTGCAGACGAAAAAGGCACAGCCATGAATTTTGATGCTGTAAACTCTGTAGCAAGCAGTGTGCGCGCATCACGCCCTGTTACAAGTGAATGGAAAAGAAAAATTGAAAACCGCAAGGATTAATTCCCAAAGAAAAAAGGCAGTTTACACTGCCTTTTTTGCATTTATTTCCCGCTGTAGCGTTAGCTCTGCACGCGGTCAACTGTACCCACTCTGTCTTCGCCTACTGCTCGCCATCGTGGACAGTTTTCGCATGGGTGTCGCGCGCCTCACTTCGTTTCGGGCTCCACCGCATCTGCGCTCTGCATTCTGCACTCACTTAAATCCTTCCCCGTGCACCTCTCTCACATCGGAAATTATGGTAAAGGCTTTTTCGTCAAGGCGCTTTACCATTTCTAAAAGGTGCGGCACTTCACGGCTTTTTACAATGCACATTAAAAGCATTCTGTCCTTATCGTTATAAATGCCCTTGCCATATATGCCCGTAACACCACGGTCCATGCTTTCAATTATTTCCCGGGCTATTTTGTTATGCTTTTCTGAAATAATGTAAACGCTCTTTGCCCAATCGCCCCGTACCATTAAAAAGTCCGTAACCCTGCCTGCAATGTAAAGGGAAATGACAGAATAAAAGGTTATGGTATAGTTTTTGAAGGCTAATCCCGATGCAGCAATGATAATGCCGTCAATTATCATTATAATAAGTGCAACGGGCATGTGAGGCACGGCTTTTTTAATCATAAGTGCGGCAAAGTCGCTTCCGCCTGTGGAGGCATCACGCATAACGGTAAGCCCCACGCCAATTCCCACCAATATTCCGCCAAAAACAGCTGCAATGAGCATGTCAGCGGTATAGGTGCCCATTTTTGATGTAATTTCCAGAAAAAGCGACAAAAGCACAATGCCTGCCACAGTTTTTAAAAGGGACGTTTTTTTAAGCATTTTAAACCCTATTACAAAAAGCAGAATGTTAATTGCCAACGTTGTAACAGACAAAGGTATGTTAAAAAAGTAATAAAGCACCATTCCAACACCGCTGACACCGCCTGTTGATATTTTCATGGGCACTAAAAAGCAGTTTACGCCTAAGGCAAGAATGAAAGAGCCTGTTGCAATGTATAAATAATCTGTTACGATACGCTTTGTTTTAGCCATAAAATCACCTCGTAATTACATTAATTATTCCCCAATAGAAAAGAGGAAATGCAAGAAGTGCATTTCCTCGTAAAAACTGTATAATCCGGAGGCCAACTATAAAAGCCACCAACTACACAATAAACCTTATTACTTTACACGAAATGTGGGAATCATCAATATTATCGTAAGTACAACCGAAACGAGTGCATAATAAATATATGATAGGTCTATTATCCTCGATAAAATTGTACCATCTGAAAAACCATAAATTACACACCTTACAATATTAACTAAAGACATACCTAAAAATATTGTGAAAAATGTGTGTAAAAACAATCTTACTTTATTTTTCATAACGCAACTCCTTTCGACAGTCTTTATATAAAGACTGTATAATTTAGATGCCACTAAGGCTCCCTTGTGTAAAGGGAGCTGTCAGCGTAGCTGACTGAGGGATTGTTTTGCTGTTTTACAACCCCTCCGAGTTTGCTTAGCAAACCCACCTCCCCTTACACAGGGGAGGCTTTTTCCTTTCGACATTATTTGACATCTCTCAATAGTTCGTGTCAAGTCAGGGACAAATAATTGTCGATATGCAATCTTCGATTGCTCGATATTTTTACTTTCGTAAAATCGATATGTTTTTCGATTCACTCACAACTCGATATGATATAAATCTCGTCGCGTCAGCGACATATCGAGTTGCTTGCAACATATCGAGTCTTTTATGACATATCGAAAATCTCGCAAGAGATTTATATCGATGCGGCATACCGCCGCAATATCCTTCTATCACCTCAAGCCCAAGTTACTTAAAGTTCTCAATTCTGTAGCCGTTACTTATGCTGTACAATCTGAACCAATGGCACCATTCGTGTTTCGACATTATTTCAAAAGAGTTTTCTTCTCCGTTGTCATCATCTTTGCCGTAGTAACCCAAATTTCCCATTCTATCTATTTCACTATAGCCGTATTTACTGAACAACTCTTCATAAATGTAGTCATGTCTGCCGATGAAAACACTTACGTCACCATCTTTTTCAGACACTGTAAAACCGTTATTGAGTCCATAATGCACCGCTAAGGTTTGTGGCAAATAATTTGCTCCGTAGCCGTATTCCTTCAAATACTTATATGCTCCGCCAATGGTAACGAAAATGTATAATACTAATGTAGCCAAAGCCACAAGAGCTATCCTTTTGAATATTTTCATAATATCACCCTTCTATCACTATTTGTAATTCTCTCGGTATAGTTTTATCTCACCCATTCTTCCCACTTGTAGTCCTCTTTTGTGTTAAGCATAAAGTCTTTTGTCAGTTCAAGTGCCACAATGGTATTTAAACACCACTGGGCTGCAAAGTTTGTGCTTATGTGGGGTATTTCCCTAAGGCTTTCGTTGTTGAAGTATTTCACACTCTTGCAATTAAAGCCTTCCGTCTTATCTTTTCCTGCTAAGGAATGGATAAGCGCCTGCCACACCTTATAAGAAAGCTTTTCGCTGTTTGTTTCTTTAGCGGCAAAGGAAACCATGCCTGCTGCCATGTAGGGGTACACAAAAGCGTGGGGGCGTTTTAAGCCGCTGCTTTTTTCACGCTTTTCCTCTGCAGGAAGGTAATAAAACTCGCCGAATTTAACCATCATTTCGCGAAGAGCATTATCCTCAAGAACATTTGTTAATTCCATCCAGGTCTGGGGGCCGCCCATACAAATCATAAGGTGAACACCGCCTGTGGTGTTTTCGCCAATGTAGCCAAGGTGACCTGTTTCGGGGTCGTACTCAAAATCGGGGCCCGAGAGCATCTGTAAGGGAGCTTTTTCCAAATCCTTAATGCCTGTAATTATTTTGTCGCGGTATTTTGTGTTTTTATTCCGCTCCCATTCCGTGTACCAGTTGGAGCAATAGGTTGACCAATCGGGGCCAATGCGTGCATGTGTGGGAAGAGTCATGTCTTCCTTTTTGTAAAATGCACCCAATGGGTCGGTTTTTAAAGTTGCCGCATCTGCATCGCACACGTCAGAAAAAACGTCGCCAAGGCGTGCATCGCCACCCATTATGTAATAAAGTGCTCTGTGGTGACCTGCCATTGCAATGCGTGCCTCCTTACAGGAGTCGCCCCAATGGATTACGTTATGACGGCTGCCTAATCCCTTTTTATCGCCAATGTGGTAAACGTCAACATCGGCTGCATGACGGCTCATTGCTTCCGCAAGGTCAAAAACGTCGCCTCTGCCACTTCTTAAAAATGCGTACCACAGCCACAAGGTTGGAACAAGCTCGGTGTTCTGCCATGCGTAGCCACCCATGTCGTACTTCCATGAATGCCTTTCATCGTCATATGTGTGCATAACGTCGCCAAAGTCAAACAGACCGTACCAATGGCGCTGTTCAACCTCGTTTATGTAAAAGTCAACTGCTTTATCAAGCTCCTCTTCAAGCCATGCCTTTAAGGGAGTGGACCTGTCAGGCAGGGAAAACACGCCCAGAACAGCGGTGTTCTTATAAGTTTCACCGTCGCACACAAGAACAGCAGGTCTTGCCACAGCTTCGCTATCCTGCATAATCTTTTCGTCGGAGGGTGTCTGGTCATACAAAAACACTGAAAACTCGTTGGTAACCCCAATGCCGTAAGGGTCACTGCCCACATGAGGAAAGCCTTCGTAATAGGTCTGGTCGTGGGATATGGTGTCGTAATGGCGCATGTCGAGCGCTTCCGCCTCTAAAGGGTGAATCCATGCAGTTAATTCTGCAAAATCAGAAGAAAGCTTGTCCGCATGAATGGCCGAGGGTGCTTTTTCGTAAAAGTGGCGCATGGCAATGCCAACACCGCCATTTTCACCGCCTGCATAAAGCATACCCTTTGCTCTTTTGCCAAAGCCTGCGTTTATGTAGGTGCACTCTTCATGGGCTGTTCTCTTTTTAACAGTGAAGCTGTCAGCGGTTACCTGGGTATATTTATAGCTGTCCCAAAGGGTTAAGTTTTCAATGACCTCTGCACCCACACTGTTATTCTTATCGTCAACAATAGCGCTTTCGTCAAGGCATTCGCTGCGAAGCTGAGCTTTATAATATTCGCCACTGAGCCTTGGGTGCCAGGTGGTAAGCATTTGCAAGGGTTCGTGCAAAACACCATAGTCCCCTGCAATTTTTACACGGCGGTTTAACGAGCTGCCGCTCATTTTGCACTTTACCCACACGCCTACACCGCCAATAAAATCAACTGCGGCATCACCGTCGTAGATAAAGGTATGCATAATGCCTATTTTGTTGGAATTTTTATATATTGTAAAACGGACAATGAACCTGAGAAAACTATCCCCTGCTTTATGTGTGCCTTTTACACATACAACCGTTTTAACAGCGCCAACATCCTCTATAATGCACTCAGAAGCCTCGCCAAGGTAAGGAACGTTCTTTTTTATTGTTACATCACCTTCTGTGCTAAAAAGGGTTTTAACGGCCTTTAAACCGAGGGAAATGGCATCCGTTTCCATGAGAATGTGCCCCTTTTTATGAAATACAGCTTTAAAAACGCCATTGTCCACAGCTATGCTGCTATCGTTTTCTGTTACGCTCATGGGTTCGTCAGCTTTGACATTACCCATTTTTACAGTTACTTCGTTTTCATTAAGCACAGCAGAAACACTAGTCCATTTAACAGAGCCGTCCTCCCAGTAAGCAATGCTTTTATTCTGTGACGTAACAACCTGAGAGTTCTGTTCTATAAAGATATTGTTGCTATCCTTCACTTCTCCCTTAGCATGGGGCACGCCAAAGGTAACGCAGCCGCCCTTTACACGATTATGAAGCCAATTCAATTTAACCATAGCCATGTCCTTTCCTTCTGTGAACAAATTTGCATAGTTTTCCCATATTTTAAGTATAACACAGCCAATCTTTTTCGTAAAGTGAAATTATCTATGCACCCAATCGCTACTGTCCGTTTTATAGTACACATACTCTGATATGCTTTAATCAAGCAACAAAAGGAGGAATAATTTATGTATGTACTGACAGACAAAAACTATTATCTTGGCAAGGATTTTAAGGGCAGACCAATGGCGGTCTTTTCCAAAGATAAAGCCATGACCTTTACAACCTCACTGGCTGCAAGTAATTGTTCAAAAAATCTCCCCGCCTCGCTCAGGGGTTATTTATGGCAAGTTGTAGATATTGATAACAATTTGTCGGACGGCAGCAATATAGCATGCTCTCTTCGTGTGGTTGACACCTCCAGATCCACTCAGATTGAAGATGACAATTTTGACATCTGTTCATTTTTTACAGATGTAATCAACGTAATGAGCCAGATAGACAGATTCATTGCGAATATGCAATACAAGGAAGAGACCGTCGACATGAAAATCCTTGATATTCGCCACTATATCCGCGATAACAACCACAAGCTCAACGCAGTGCAAATGCAGCGCCTTGGGTACTATCTTCAGGAGCTTGAAATTGAACGCTACGATTATAAATCAAAAAGAATTATTGCCTCTCTGTTTTCCGAAAATATTAATGCTCTTAAGGACTTGAACAGCATAAACAAAATACAGGACGTATTGACAAGCCAGTATCGCCCCAAGGTTTTAAGCGACACCGATATTGAATTTATTATTAATAAAAAGAAAGAGGCTGTTTGATAAAAAAAGGATTTGCATAGGCAAAGCCTTAACAAACAACGCTCTTGTAGGGACCGACCTCCCGGGCGGTCCGCACAACATAAACAAACGGACAGTCGAGGACGCCTGTCCCTACAATTAAATTCACTTTTACCTATTCCTTCAATGAAAAAAGGACATCCTTCTGGATGTCCTTTTTCTTTGTTCCGGCAGCGACCAACTTTCCCGGGCAGCTTCCCGCCAAGTATCATAGGCACTACAGAGCTTAACTTCCGTGTTCGGGATGGGAACGGGTGTGACCTCTGTGTAATAACCACCGA
>JAFQLL010000034.1 GCA_017414645.1 Clostridia bacterium
AGGCAGCGGTGCCCTGTATCCGCAAACCGCTACAGCGGAGGCCAATTCCCCAATTGAGGTGCTTTTTTCGTATGGCTGGTAATTGTAAGTGGTGTTGACAGTCGGGTCTTGCGCAACAGTCGCCCGTGAACCTTGTCAGGCGGGGAACCGAGCAGCAATAAGCGGTAGCGGTTGTGTGCCGTGAGGTCGCCCGATTCGAGCTAACTGCAGTTGTGCCGCATATGATGGAGTATCGATTTTGGGGTGTACGACTTTTTAATTTTCAGAGAAAATTAAATGAATAGTGAATAATGAATAGTGAATAGTTCAGGAGAAATTCCGCTTGCGGAATTTTTTCGATAATTATTAATTGTTCATTATTAATTGTTCATTGGAACGGAGTGACGTATGGAGTATCAGGCATTGTACCGCAGATGGAGGCCACTCACATTTGACGACATTGTTGGTCAGAAGCATGTGGCACAGACAATTAAAAACGAAGTGTCCTCGGGCAATGTTGGCCATGCGTTTCTTTTCTGTGGCTCCAGGGGCACAGGCAAAACCTCAACAGCCCGCATTTTATCGAGAGCCATAAACTGTACCAATAATAAGGACGGTAACCCCTGTAATGAGTGCGACAGCTGTAAGGGCATTCTGTCGGGCAGCATTATGGACGTTGTTGAAATCGACGCGGCAAGTAACTCGGGTGTTGCAAATATCCGTTCTCTCCGCGATGAGGCAAACTATGCTGCTGCAAGCGTACGCTACAAGGTATACATCATCGACGAGGTGCATGCCCTCAGTAAGGATGCCTTCAACGCACTTTTAAAGCTTCTGGAGGAGCCTCCGGAGCATGTTAAGTTTGTGCTTGCAACAACAGAGGCTAACAAGGTTTTAGACACCATTTCCTCACGTTGTCAGCGCTTTGACTTCAATAAAATTACAAAAAATGATATATTCTCCCGCCTCGATGAAATCTGCGAGGCGGAAATGATACAGATTGAGCCCGACGCTATCCGCATGGTGGCAGAGGCAGCTGACGGCTCGCTCCGTGATGCCCTCAGCATTCTTGAACCCTGCATTTCGGCAGGTAAAATTGTTGAAACAGAATATGTTAAAACTCTTTTAGGCTTTGGCGAAAAGAAAAACGTTGCGGCACTTTGTCTTGCAGTCAGCGAAAACGACGGCAGCCGAGTTTTAGATATTATAGAAGAAGTATGTGCATCGGGGCGCAATCTTAACCCCTTTGTTGAAAGTGTTATTAAAGGCTTCCGTAATATAATGGTTTATGCCATAACACGCAAAAAACCGCAGAATGAAAGCGACGAGGACTGGTCAGCACTGCTTCCTGCCGCAGATAAAATGGGTGTGGATAAGGCTATGCTGGCAGTTAACATTTTGTCGGAGGCATATTCCAAGGCTAAATATTTAAGCATTCCCAGATATCTTATAGAAGCAAGTTTGTTAAGGCTTTGCAACCTTCGCGAGGAAAGCAGCGTTGAGTCCCTGGAGGCAAGGCTTGGTGAGGTTGAAAAGCAGCTTGCACGTGGTGTTGTGGTTAAAAATAGTGATGAGGCTCCGCCCGTAAAGGAGCAAAAGGAAGAAAAGAAGGTTGTCGAAAAGAAACAGGCACCTGCAAAAAAGGCTGTTGCCGACAGTGAGGCTGTCAGCAAAATAAAGGAAAAATGGCCCGAAATAATGAGCGCAGTTGCAACAGGCGGTGGGCTCAACTTGTACATGGCGTTAGAAAACAGCGCATTAAGAAGCTTTGGTGACAAGGTTGCACTTGTGTTTTCCGATGCTACGGGAGCTGTGTTCCGTGACATGATCGAAGACGGGCTTAAGGATATACAGGAAATTGTGCTTTCTGAAACAGGGCTGAATGTTCAGCTTACGGTGAAAATGGAAAGCGATTTTGATACGAATTCATCTCAGGGCGAGGACGATGACCCCTTTAACGAAATTGCATCGCTTCCCTGGGTTAACAGTTAATAATTAATGGTATTTACGAAAGGATGTATGAATTATGGCAAGAGGCGGTTTCCCCAGAGGTATGGGCGGAATGGGTGGCGGCAACATGCAGAGCATGATCCGTCAGGCGCAGAAAATGCAGGAGGAAATGCTTAAGGCTCAGGAGGAGCTGGGCGAAAAGACAGTTGAAGCGAGTGTTGGCGGCGGTGTTGTAAGCGTTGTTGCAAACGGCAAGAAGGAGCTTGTCAGTGTTAACATAAAGCCCGAAGCTGTTGACCCCGACGATGTTGAAATGCTTCAGGATCTGATTGTTTCTGCTGTTAACGAAGCAATGAGAAAGGCTGACGAAATGGCATCAAGCTCTATGAGCAGAATTACAGGCGGAATGAATATACCCGGACTTTTCTAATCGCAGATTAGAAAAGTCCAGGTAGTGCAGAATGCAGAGTGCAAAGTGCAGAGTTAATGAAAGAATTCCGCAAGCGGAATTCTACCTGAATTATTAATTATTCATTATTATTTATTCGCTAAAAAACACCGGAGGTGTTTTCGTGTATCCTGAGGCTTTAAAATTATTGATAGAAGAATTTGAACGTCTGCCGGGCATTGGTAAAAAAAGTGCTGTCAGGCTTGCTTTTCATGTAATGAATATGGAAAAGAGTAAGGCTGAGAGGTTTTCTAAGGCTATTCTTGAGGCGAGAGAAAAGGTTCATTTATGCAGTGTTTGCCAGAACCTTACAGAAGACGAATTGTGCCCTGTGTGCCTTTCGCCTAAGCGAGATCGGAAAACAATCTGCGTTGTGGAAGGCCCTAAGGACATTATTGCAATGGAAAAAACACATGAATATAACGGGCTTTACCACTGCCTGCACGGGGTTATTTCACCTATGGACAACATTGGCCCCGAGGACATTAAGCTAAAAGAGCTTATAGCAAGGCTTACAGGCGAATGTGAGGAGCTTATTTTAGCAACAAACCTTACCGTAGAGGGTGAGGCAACGGCAATGTATATTGCACGCCTCGTAAAGCCCATGGGCATAAAGGCAACAAGAATTGCTCACGGTATTCCTGTTGGCGGCGACATTGAATTTGCCGACGAAATTACCCTTGCAAGAGCAATTGAAGGCAGAAGGGAATTATAGGAATAAATTAAATGCGGGCTGAATATGATGTCATATACTGATAGACAGGACGTGATATTGTGTTAAGCCAGGTTAAGAAAATTTTTGAAATGGTTACGGAGATGTTTGCTGCAAGCCCCAGCGAAAAGGACAGTGTTGCCGCAGTGCTGGAAAACGTCAAGAGCGAGATAAGAGAGATACGGGCAAACATTGACGCAGTAAACGACAGCGATGTGCTTGATATGTACATATACCGCCTTAAGGCGGCAGAGGCGCAGTACAGGCACCTTCTAAAAATGGCAAAGGAAAATAACAGTAAACAGAAGATAGGTTGATGTAAATGGCAATGGAGCTTACAAATGAGCAGCTGGCAGCAGTTAATGCCCCTGTAAACGAAAACCTTGTTTCGGCGGCGGCAGGCAGCGGAAAAACCAAAGTTTTAAGTGAAAGAGTTGTTACAAGAATTAAAAGCGGCGATACTTCTATCGACCGCTTACTTATTGTGACTTTTACCCGTGCGGCTGCGCTCCAGATGCGAGAGCGAATAGCTAAGGCTATTGAAGAGGAGTACAAAAGAACAAAGCTCCATTCTCTGCGCAGACAGCTGTCTATGATTGCAGGGGCAGAAATCTGCACAATCGACTCCTTCTGTATTAATCTGGTAAAGCGTAATTTCTACAGGGTAGATGTTGCGCCCGATTTTATTATTGCCGATACAAACGAAATGAAAATACTTCGTGAAGAGGTGCTTATTGAAGTTCTTGAAGCTATGTATGAAAGCGGCGACGAAAACTTTAAGCTTTTAAGCGACGGAGTGGGAAACCAAAAAAGCGACGATGAATTAAAAGAGATTATACTTAAGGCATATATGGCGACACGCGCCTATGCAGACCCCGATGCATGGCTGGAGTTTGCCCTTAATGTGCACAAGGCGGGAAGTCGTGAAAACGACAACCTTTACAAAATGCTTGAAGAAGAAATTTCCGATGCCCTTAAGGAATTGGGCATTATGATAAATAAAAATGTGCGCGAAGCAGAAAATTGCGGTATAGAGTCGTACATAAGCGTGCTTGGCAGAGAAAAAGAGCTTTTTGACATGCACATACGCACCTGCGCCGTTGAGGATTTAGGCGAGGCTATGGAGCATTTTGCCTTCGGCTCCTTTACAGGCGGCAAAAGAAAAAGCGAAGAGGGGCTTGAGGTTGAGAAAAAGCGTATCCAGAAGCTTCATAAAGATGCAAAGGACCTTTATAAGGACATTGTTGCGCTTTATGAAACCTACAGCGACAAAAGAGGTGTTTCTTACCCTAAAATTGAGGCTCTTGTGCGCTGTGTGCAGCTTTTTGACAAGCTGTATAACGAAGAAAAACGCTCGAGAAAGGTGCTGGAATTTTCAGATTGCGAATATCTTGCACTTAAAATTCTGAACACCAGTGAAGACGTTTGCAACGAGCTGAGGGATAAGTACGATGAAATTTACATTGACGAATATCAGGACACTAACCCCTTGCAGGACGAGCTTTTTACAAAAATGTCACGAAAAGAGCGCGGCGAGGCGAATTTGTTCATTGTTGGTGACGTTAAGCAGAGCATTTATCGCTTCCGTCATTCTGACCCCAGAGTTTTTGCCTATAAAGCAAAAACCTTCGGCAAGGGAAACAGCAGCTGTAAAATGGTGCTGTCGAAAAATTTCCGTTCAAGACGTGAAATTATACAGAGCGTAAACAGTGTTTTTGAACAGATTATGCGCGAGGGCACAGCTCAGGTTGAATACGACAGAGAGCATGTTTTACGCCATGGCGCAGATTACTATATAGAATATAACCAAAATAAATCTGAACTATATATATTAAAGAACAAATACGATGAAGAAAATGAAGAGGAGCTGCTTTTAAGTGAGCAGCGTGAAACCGTGGTTGCAGCCACCAAAATTAAAGAAATGGTGGAAGAAGGCTTCCTTGTCTCAGACGGAAAAATGGGCATGCGACCCGTTCGCTATTCTGACTTTGCGGTACTGTCCTCGAAAATTAATAATAAGGCAGAAGCCATAGTGAACGTGTTTAACCTTATGGGTGTGCCTGTTTATTGCGAAAGCTCACAGAACTTTTTCTCTCTCCCGGAGGTGGAGACTGTTGTGTCGGTTTTAAGATGTGTGGACAACCCTCTTTGCGACATTCCCCTTGCGGCAACCATGCGTTCACCTATTTTTGCTTTCACTGAAAATGAGCTTACAGAGATTAGGCTGAAGGGCAGGCATAAGCCCTATTACGAAAACGTTCTGGAAGCTTCCTTGGAAAAAACCCGTCTTGGCAGAAAGTGCAAAAAATTTCTTTCTTCACTTGACAGCTGGCGGGAGATTGCCCAGAGCGTTAATCTGGAAAAGCTTATAACAAATATTATTGACGAAAGCGGCTATTATTCCTTTGCAGGGGCACTGCCCGGCGGAGCGGTAAGACAGGCCAATTTAAGGCGACTTATGGCACTTGCAACAGAGTTTGAGAAAAATAGATTCAAGGGACTTTATAATTTTGTGCGCTATATTGACAAAACTATTGAGCTTGAGGGCGAAATCGACTCTGACGTTACCCATAGCGACGATTCGGTGCTGGTGGCAAGCATTCATAAGTCAAAGGGGCTGGAATTTCCTGTGTGCATTGTAATTGGCTGCGGCTGGAATTTTAACGATAAGGATTCCCACAGCACTTTGGTGCTTAACCCTGAATACGGCATGGCTGTTACCGAAAGAGAAAAGGAAAGGCGTGTTAAGTTTAAAACTGCTGAATATGCGGCGGTTGCGTCAACAATTTTAAGAGATAACCACGCTGAGCAGATGAGGCTTTTGTATGTTGCCATGACAAGAGCTAAGGAAAAGCTTATTATGATAGGCTCGTCGGGCATATATGACGAAAATAACGTGGGAATAGACAGTAAGCTCAGCGACTACAGAATAAGAAAAATGAAAAATTACCTTGACTATTTGTGTCCGTCGGTGGACTATAAGCACTGGGACGTGTATTTTGTTAACGAGCTGCCTTCAATAGGAGAAAGCAGCGATGAGATTGTAGAGGTTGAGGGCGAGCACAAAATTGTGGAAGAGGTTATTTATCGTTTAAGCTATTGCTACCCCTATGACGGCATAAAGCACATTCCTTCGAAAATGAGCGTAAGCGAAATTAAAAAGCTGAGCACCGCAGACGAAGAAAGTGCAAGGCTTTTTAACATAACGCCCGAAAGGCGCGTGCCCGCCTTTATGAAAGAAAAAGAGGTCTTGAAGGGCGCTAACCGAGGCACGGCGTACCACAGGGTTATGGAGCTCATTGACCTTGACGAAAAAGACGTTGCCGGGGCAATTGAAGGCTTTGTAAAAAAGGGTTTTATGACCAAAGAACAGGCAGAATGCATTGAAAAAGAAAAAATAGAAAAGTTTCTTGCCTCCGGTATTGCAGAAAAAATGCGCAAGGCAAAAAGGGTAAGGCGCGAAGAATCCTTTACTATTATGATTGATGCCAAGGACGTGTACGAAAACGGAGAGAATGAAAAAATTTGCGTTCAGGGTACTATCGACTGTCTTATTGAAGAGGAAAACGGTGACCTTGTTCTACTCGACTATAAAACAGATACCTATAGTGATGCCGATGAGATTATAAAGCGCTACAAAAAACAGCTGGATTTGTACAACGTAGCGGTATTTAACCGCTTTGGACGAGGCTCGGCAAAAAAATGTCTTTACATGTTTCAAAATGGTGATATAATAGTCCTGTAGACATATATTTATACTTGTGCTGTCCATAGGCGGCAGAATGGAGATTGTTATGAAAAAAAGATATTGGTTTTTAATTTTTTTAGTTGGCTTTTTTGTTGTGTTTGCAATTTCTGCAGTGTCCACATTTTTAGTTACACTTGACCGCGACAATAACACTGAAGATGCAACGGATAACGTTTACACAGGCGGTTCTATTCTACCCCAGGGTAATGTAATTGAGGCTGAAACAACAGTTACAAGAGTAACTCCCACACTTACAATAGACGACGCAATTATTCTTCACGGCATTTACGGCGAAAACAAAACTGTTTATGAGGAGCCCTCTGTAACAGCAGAAGAGGAAGACGAAGAGCTTTTTGACGAGGCTGTAATTGACGAGGCTGAGGAAGAAGAGGAAGCTCCTGCTCCCAAGACAGAAGAAAAAAAGGAAGAAGCTCCTAAAACCGAAGAAAAGAAAGAAGAAGTAAAGACCGAGGAGAAGAAGGAAGAGCCTAAGAAAGAAGAAGTAAAGGTTGAAGAACCCAAAAAGGAAGAGGCTCCCAAGGCAGAAGAAAAGAAGGAGGAAGCCCCTGCTCCCAAGGTAGAGGAAAAGGTTGAAGAACCTAAAGTTGAAGAACCTAAAGTTGAAGAGCCAAAAAAGGAAGAGGTAAAGCCTCAGCTTAACCCGGATGTTCAGACAAGCGACAGCGGATTATAATAAAAAGTGCTATTGCAACATTGCAATAGCATTTTTTTCGGTTGAATTCAAGAAAACAGCGGTGGAATTTACGCAACCTATGGTTGCGAAGAAAAATAGAGATTGTAGGGACCGACGTCCTTGGCGTTACGTTGGTGAATAATGAAATCGTGAGCTTTGCTCACGGTGAAATCCAAACAAATGGATTTGTTCCGTCTGTAAAGACAGAATAAATTGAAAAAAGGCTTGTCATTCGACAAGCCTTTTTCTGGAGCGGAAGACGAGATTCGAACTCGCGACGTTCACCTTGGCAAGGTGACGCTCTACCACTGAGCCACTCCCGCGTACAAATGGTATTATAGCAGGAGTGAAATGAAATGTCAATACTTTTTTTAAAAAAGTTGAAACTTTTTTAAAAATGCAGAATGCAGATGCGGTGGAGCCCGAAACGAAGTGAGGTGCGCGACACCCATGCGAAAACTGTCTGCGATTGGCGAGCCATAAGGCAAGTCTGAGCAGGCACAGTTGACCGCGTGCAAAATGCAGAATGAAGGAAAGAAGAACAAGGCGTTGCCTTGTTCTTCTTGATTAATTATTATGCTTTTATTCTAAAACTGTCATTGTGATATCATCCACATACATTTCGCCATACTTTTCGTTACCGATGTTGAAGGTGATTGCGTTGATGGGGTTATTGTCCCAATCGTAGGAATCCTTGTCAACATAGCTTTCTGTATGTGTGATTTCTCTGTAGCCGTCGTGGATAGACATTGTAACGGTCTTATTGGAGGGGCTTACCTTAACTGTGAAGTAGTAAAGGGAGCCTGCCATAAGAGCATCGTTATAGTCATGGATATAGAAGCCCTTCTCGGGGTCGAAGTAACCAACGCCCTTGTGGTAGTCGGCTCTCTCTAAACCATCAATTTCCATATCTCTGGGAATGCCGCCATGGAAAATGTGGGAAAGAACGTTGCCGTCGAACCAGCGTGTTCTTCTTAAGTAGCCGTTTGTACCACGACCGTTTTCGTCCTGCCACTTAACTTCGTGTCTGAACTGGAATGCACAGGACGCACCATCAATGTTATTAGCATAGCCGGGAATATTGTTGGAAAGTGAGAAGCCTGCGTTCTGAGTGTTGTTCCAGCTTAATTCGTTGATGTAACGGATTGTGAACTTTAATTCAAAGTCCTTACCGTTTGTATCGGGAAGAGCGTGAGAAGCCATTACGCCGCCGTCGCCCTTATGGTAAAGGTGCAATGCTGTGTTACCAAAGGGAGCCTTGATAATGCCTGCATAGCAGTTGTCTGTAAATTCTTCTGCTCTGCCGTCGTAGTAACGGTTACCAACCCAACCATTGAAGGTGTCTTCGTTACTGTCAAGTACGAGGAGCTCGTCGCCTTCATAGGTGAAGTTTTCCTTGAAGATGTAACCGTCGCCATCTGTAGTCATTGTGAAGGGTGTTGTCATAATGGAGCTGTAGGGATGCTCAATGCCCATATTCCAGCAAAGAAGCTTTACCTTGTCGCCTTCAGAGAAGGTTGCTGTGTACTCAATTTCGGGCTTGATTTCGTCGTCACCCATTCTTGAAAGTGAGCCGTCCTCGCGCTTGGGAGCGCCTATAATACCTGTCTGGGGAACGCTACGTGCAGGAACTTCAATGTCTCTTTCAAGATATACATTTATAAGAATGTTGTCCTTGTTATAATGTGCAAGACCTGCGGTAACTACACCGTCACCGATAGAAGTGTTTGTAATGTTGAACTTAGCTGTGATTGTTGCTTCACCAACGGGAAGCTTTTCAAGCTTTTCGCCGTCCATGTAAAGACGGGCATCTGCAAACATTTCGGGGTCATCCTGTGTGGTGAAGCCGCCTGCTGCAAAGTCGGTCATGATACCTGTTTTGTATTCGTAGTTCATCCAGTAGCGGTATTCGCCCTGCATCCACAAAAGTCTGGGACCTGCGTTTGAGCCGTCGTCGTCCATCTTGTAGTTGTAAATAGCATTGGGACGGGCGTTACAAGCCTTACTGTTTTCTGTTAATGCTTCTCTCTTTGTCCAGGTTGCGCCGTGGTCTTCAGACTCCCAACGGTAAATTTCGAACATGTTACCATATTCGCCCATTGTGGGAATGGAAAGGTAGATAACGTTTGCATCCTCAGCGTTGTGGTCAAGTGTTAAACCACCTGAGTAGCATCTCTCCTGTGATGCATTTTCATGCCACCATTTGCCGCCGTATGTAAGGAAGGTCTTAACCCATTCCTGTGTGTCAGAGTCCCAACGAGCGTACCAGTAGTAGTGATGGCTTCTGGAATTGCCGTCAACCTCGCCTACATACCAGGTGGGAAGTGAACCGCCTTCACCCGGAGGTGTTGCTGTTACGTCAACGTAAACAATACAGGGTTCGCCCTTTTCGTTGTGTGCAATATCCCATGTCCAGCCACGACGCTCTGCGTTACCTGTTCTGGGGTTGAAGGACTGGCCTGTCTGTTCAGTTGCATTGAAAACTAAAAGCTCGGGATATTCGTCAACTAAGTCAACTGTTATAATACCCCACTGACCATTTGTGCCTGCTGCACCCTGTGTGCGGTATTCTTGCTGGTTTTCAAAGGGAAGGGGCTGAAGAAGTCTGTCCTTTGCTGTGTAAAGGTTCTGGTCTTCAATGTCGAGATAGATATAGTAGATGTGGTTACGCTTATCGTTGTCGGGGTGGTTTGCCGTAAATGTGATATAAATCTTGTTACGGTCAAAGTCGTAGTCGTACTTTGTGTAGGGTCTACGTCCGCTGTCTGTCTTACCACCGTCGCTCTTTGCGTTGGGGGCATCGTTACCGTCGTATGTGGAATAGCCGTAGGTTGTGTTTGCAAACTGTGTCTGGTGCATAACTGTTTCGCACTTGCCTTCTTCATCGGGCATAGAGAACTTTGCAAATGTGGGCTTCCAGTGAACGCCTCTCCAACCCATGTAGATAACGTCGTTGCCGATGATGCCTTCGTCATCATGTACCATGAATACGGAAGGATATGTTGCGTAGTATACGTTTGTGTCTTCGGGTGTTACGCTCTGGCAAAGATAGAACTGCTCGTCGTTCCATTCGGAAATGTCTTCGGGGTTCTTTGTAACACGATAGTATACAAAAGCTTCGTTTGTGTGCATTGTGTAAACCGCCATAATTCTGCCGTCGGGAAGAATTACTACAGCAGGGTTGTTGTGGTCGTCACTTTCTAACTTTTCGTGAATAACAACTCTCTTGTATTCGTCTGTATCGTGGTTGTATTCGCCGATAACAATGTCGCCGCCGTCTTCAACCCAGCCCATGTAGGTCTTGTCGTGCCGGAATACGTAGCCATTGTTGGAGGAATACTGACCTGATTCGTAGCGTGTTGCTAAAGCGTCGCCGGGCTGGATGTGTGTACCGGAGGGTTCAACATACCAGTTCCAGCCACCGTTGTTTGTAACAACTGTATTTTCGCTTGTCTTGGGAAGATTTGTAACCTCTCTTACCTTAACAGTTGCTGTAATTGTTGTTTCTTCCAAGCCTTCGATTGTACCTATAGCTTCGTATTCGCCAACGGTATCGTTATCAACATCAGATGTGTCCCAGTTAACAGAAGCTGTAATTACCTGTTCATCGGAGAAGGTAAGCTTAACAGTAGAAGGCAGATTAATTGTAGAATCGCCCTGAACCACAACTGTTACGATATCGTCATAGGAAGCGAGTGTTACTTCATTGTAACGAACATTTAATGTAGAGTCGCCTGTTACCTTAATACTGGGGGCGTAGTTAACGTCTTCCATAATGTAGAGCGTGCCGTTCTGCTCGATGAGCTTGGGAAGGTAATTAGCTGTGTAGGTAGAGCCTGTTGTGCATTTAAGAGTGTAATCGTCAGCAACGTTTTCGCCCTCTTCGTTAACAGGAGAAACTGTAATCATGCTGTAGCCGTCAACCCAGTGAGAGCGGAAGGAAGTAACCTTTACGTCGCCTGAGAAGAACATTCTGTCAATTGCAGTCACATTGCTGCCACGGAATGCACAAGGCGAGGGGTTGAGCTGTACAAAGCTGTCTCCGTTCTTGGAAAGGTAAAGGTTATAGGTTTTATTTGTAACATCAACCTCTGTTCTTAAAAGATATTCAGCACCGTATTCGCAAACTACATCGGACTGAACCCAGTCGCCATTGTGATATTCAAATACATATTCGCCGTTTGCGTTTTTGTTTACAAACATTCTTGTAAGGGCTGCAGCAGATGCAAAGGCTGTTGTGGACTGGTCGCCATACATGATAAGCATGTTTGTGCCGCCTTCAACAGTAAAGGCTGTGTCAAAAATTGCAGTGCCGCCGCCTACTGAAAGAGCAATGTCGTTATAGGCACCAAAGTTTGCACCGTCGGATGTTCCCGAGGATGTAAAGCGGGAAAGGGAAGAGTCGCAGGAGAGAATTTCGGGAGTAACAGTAGCGGTGAACTCGCCTACCTCTGCCTTGTAGGTGTCGCCCTCCTGTACCCATGTAACAGGAACGAGAAGCTCTCTTGAGGTATCTGTTGTAACGGAAAGAGTGCCGGGAAGAGCAGCCTTGCCGCCCTTAATAACAGGGTGAACAAGAACTGAAGCAACGGAGTCAATTACAATGGGAGAATATGTAACGTTAATTACATTTTCGCCTGCAGCAAGGGAAACCTCGATTTCTTCGCGGGCACAGTAGCCGTCTGCTTCCTTGATTACCATGGGAGCCATGTCTTCAGTTACCTTGAAGCTGTCGCCTGCATAAAGACCTTCGATAGTATCTGTTTTGATTAATTCACCGTCAGAATCCTTTACATTTAACTTTACACTTGCCTTTGCGCCATATGTAAGGGTAAGGGTGGGAGGTGTGGAGGTGGTTGTATCAAAAATTCTGATACCGCCTAAATTACAAGCAAGACGGAAGGTTACTTCTGTTTTGCCCTCCTCTGCCACCTGACAGATATAATCTGTAAGCTTATGGCTCGAGAGTGTAATTATCTGGTTGGATGTAGCTTCACCCTTGGAGTTACCTGCTTCGATTGCATCGGTAAGACCTAAAAGCGGAAGAGAAGCAAGACCGGATGCGGAGCCATTTACACCAAAGATGGACTTATCGCTGGAGGTGGACCAGCTTCCGTCTACGCTGTTGCCGTAAACAGAGAGCCTTGCACCGCTTGATGTCTGCTTAACATTCTTAATTTTCATGGAAAGTGTTGCCTTTACCACAGTGTTGGGGTCCAAATCGGCAGGGATAGTAAATGCGATAAGTGCATTTCTCGCACTGCCAAAGGGTGAACCCGTCACAGATGTGTGTGTTGTTACAGTTCCGTCGGAATCTGTAAATTCAGTTACACCGGTCCAGCCATCGGCACCGGCAGCAACTACAACGTGGTCTCCATCGGTTGCTTTCCATTCGCTACCGCTGGAGTTGAAGAACGCTGTTCGTACAGCATTGATAGTTGTGTCGGCAGCAAAGCTCATTGAAGGGAGCATGCCAACTACCATGCAAAGCACGAGCAGGGTTGCTAAAACTTTTTTCATGGGGTTTTCCTCCTTATAAAATATGATAAATACATTATATACCTTTGAGAAAATACTGTCAATAAGGGCGGAATGCTTTTTTGAAAATGGTAGGCTCAAACATGTAATTTATTGACAAAAATGGTACAAAATGCTATAATAGGAACATCTTTTTTGAAGGAGAATAAATATGAAAAAATCAATTGGCGCATTGATTATTTGTTTAGTAATGTGTGTTAATGTTTTTATGCCCGTTACAATAGCCGCTGCAAAGCTCGGCTCCACAACCATTACCTCTCAGGGTGCCTGTGTTATGGACTTCCAGACAGGTGAGGTTTTGTACGAGTATAACGGCTATGTAAGACGAGTGCCTGCAAGCATGACAAAAATAATGAACATGTATTGCATTTACGAGGCTCTCAGCAAGGGCGAAATTACCCTTGATACAGTTGTGCCCATTTCAAAAAATGTGTACGATAAGTCCCGAAACAGGGTGTATCAGAGTGTGCTGCCTCTTAATTATGACACAAAGTACACCGTTAACGAAATGATGGACGTTATTGTTGTTTATTCTGCAAGCGGTGCGGCTGTGGCTATGGCTGAGCTTATTGGTGGCAGCGAGGCTGCCTACGTGCAAAGAATGAACGAAACCGCAGCAAGAATGGGAATTGATGCATGGTATTACGACAGCTGCGGTATTGCAGAAAACAAAATATCGCCTGTTTCCATGGCAACACTTGCACGAAACATTATAAAGGATTACCCCGACATACTGCAAAGAAGCTCAAAAAAGTCGGTTTATTTCCACGGAAAAACCTACAAAACGACTAACCACCTTCTTGATACCTACGCCTACCAGGGTGCCGACGGACTTAAAACAGGCACAACAAGCGCGGCAGGCTACTGCTTCTGCGGTACAGCTGTACGAAACGGCAGAAGAATGATAAGTGTTACAATGCAGTCTTCTTCAACAGGACAGAGGTTTGTGGACACACAAAGACTACTTGACTACGGCTTTGCAAATGCAAGAGAGCTGCCCGAAGAGGCAATGGCAAATAACGGGCTGGCAATTCCCACAATGCTTCCCGATGGCAATGTTATAACAAGTGCTTCTGCAATTATTATGGACTACGAAACAGGCGAGGAGCTTTACGGCCACAAGGCAGACGTGCAGAAGCCTGTGGCATCCATTGCAAAAATGATGTCGGTTTATGTTATTATGGACGCCATTAAAAACGGAGAAATAACACTTGAAACCGTTGTGCCCATTTCGGAAAATGTTTATAATCTTTCAAGAAACGAAAACTATAAAATGATGGTTAACCTTCATTACGACGAGGTTTACACCGTTGATGAAATGCTCGACATGATTGTTATCTTCTCCTCGGCGGCATGTGTTACGGCAGTTGCCGAAACCCTTTGCGGCTCGGAAGCGGCATTCGTTGAGCGCATGAACCAAAAGGCTGCAGAAATAGGCATTTATTCTGTGTTCTACAACGGCACAGGCGTTTGCCTTAACCCCGAGGTTGATAAGGAAAACCTTATGAGCGCCCGTGAGGTTGCCATGATGACACGCAGCATGATTGCCCGGTACCCCGAGGTTTTAGAGAGAACAAAGTGCTCTTCTGTTGAATTCCACGGTGCAACCTATTACAACCTTAACAAGCTCTTTACAGATTATTACTACTATGGTGCCGACGGCTTTAAAAACGGCATGACCGACGCTTCCGGCTATTGCATGTGCGGTACTGCCGAGGTTTTCGGCAAAAGAGTTATTACCGTTACATTGCCCTCTGCAACAAATGAGGCGCGTTTTACAGACTCTATCAAAATGTTTAACTACGGCTTGGGTGTTCTGGGTGTTGACACAACCTACCTTACAGACCGCCCGGATGAAGGCATGAAGGTTAAAGACATTAATTCTGTTAAGGTAAACATTGACGGCAACTACGAAATGAACTTTACAAAGCCTCTTGTAGCGGAGAACTCCACAATTCTTGTTCCTGTAAGAGAGCTTATGGAAATTCTTAATAAGACAGTTGAATGGAATAACATGGAAAGAACAGTTATAGTTACAGAAGGTGACCTGAAGGCTATTCTTACCCCCGGCTCTGCAAACATGAAGCTTATAACAACAAACAATATGGATGGCAGCACCTTTGAAAGCACCATAACCCTCAAGGCTCCATGCCGACTTATAGGCGATACGGCATATGCCCCCGTTGAAGCGGTTGAAGCCTTCGGCGCTGCAGTTGTGTGGGAAGAGGATACACAGACTGTGGTTATTATTGCAGGCGTGTGCTGATAATTAAATAATTAAAACAAAAAACACAGCTCGAAAGAGCTGTGTTTTTTATGTTGGTTTAATAATATTATTCCATAATTTCTACAGTTACGTCGTCCACGTACATTTCGCCCCATTTGTCGTCGCCAACGGAGAATGTAAGTGTGTCGATGGGGTTGTTGTCCCAATCATAGCTTGTTGCATCAACGTAGCTTTCTGTGTGGTAAACAGTTCTGTGGCCGTCGAAGATAGAGAAGCTGATTGTCTTATTGGCAGGTGAAACATCGATTGTTACCTCGTAGTTGCTGCCTGTCATAAGAGCATCGTATTCGTTACCTCTGCCGTATTCGGAATAGATACCGTTGCCGAATATCCAGTCCTGTCCGCCGCCGTCAAACCAGCGTGTTCTTCTGAGCCAGCCTTCTGTACCACGGCCGTTGTAGTGCTTCCAGCCGGAGGAATGGCGGAACTGAATTGCGCAGGGTGTAGCGTTACCGTCGTTATATACGGGCACACCGTGAGAAAGTGTGAAGCCTGCGTTTGTTGTGTTGTTCCAGCTCATTTCGTCGATATAGCGCATAGAGAACTTAATCTGGTAGTCCTTACCTTCGCTGTCGGGAAGAGCATGAGATGCCATAACTGCGCCGCTGCCGCTTTCGCCGCCACTGCCTACATGGTAAAGATGCAAGCCTGTGTTGCCAAAGGGTGCCTTTGTGATGGCTGCATAGCTGTGTGTACCGAATGCAGCATTGTTGCCGTATGCCTTACCAACCCAGCCGTTGAAGTTTTCGCCGTTTTCGTCTAAGATGAGCTTTTCTGTGCCTTCATATGTGAAGGTTTCAACAAAGTCGAACTTGTTGCCTTCTGTGCTCATTTCAAATACAACAGAAGTAATGTCGCTCATGGGGTGCTCAATGCCCTGATTCCATGCAAAGAGCTTAACCATGTCACCTTCATTAAAGGTTGCACTGTATTCAATTTCTTCTACGATTTCTGCTGTGCCCATGGGAGAAAGGCCGCCATCCGCTGTCTTGGGTGCGCCTACCATGCCAATCTGGGCTACGCTACGTGCGGGGATAACCGCATCAAGAGTTGTTACCTTTACAAGTGCGCCATCCTTATTGTAGTGAGCAAGTGCAAGGTAAACGGAGCCGTCGCCGATAGAAATGTTTGTAATGTTGAACTTGCCTGTTACAGTTGCATCGCCAACGGGAAGCTTTTCAAGCTTTTCGCCATCTGCGTAGAGAGCAGCGTCTGCAAACATTTCGGGGTCATCCTGTGTGATGAAGCCATCTGCTGCAAAGTCTGTCCATACGCCTGTCTTGTATTCGTAGTTCATCCAGTAGCGGTATTCACCACTCTTCCAGAGTAATCTGGGACCTGCGTGGTTGCCGTCTTCGTCAACCTTGTAGTTGTAGATTGCGTTGGGACGAACGTTGTTAATTTTACTGTTTTCTGTAATGGGCTCACGTACTGTCCAGGTTGCACCGTGGTCGTCAGATTCCCAACGGTAAATTTCGAAAATGTTACCGTGTTCACCCATTGTGGGTATGGAAAGGTAGATAACGTTAGCATCAGTTGCGTTGTGGTCAAAGGTTAAACCGCCAGAGTAGCAACGCTCCTGAGTTGCGTTTTCGTGCCACCACTTGCCACCGTAGGTAAGGAAGGTCTTAACCCATGTTTCTGTGTCGGAATCCCAACGAGCGTACCAGTAATAGTGGTGGCTGCGGTGAGAATCGTTCACGTTAGGACCGTACCAGGTGGGCAATTCGCCATTGGGACCGGGTGCTGTTGCTGTAACGTCAACGTAAACAATACAGGGCTCGCCCTTTTCGTTTACCTTAATGTCCCATGTCCAGCCGCGGCGCTCGCCACCGGAGGTAATCTGTTCATTTGCATCGAACAACAAAAGCTCGGGATAATCGTCAACTAAATCGTTTGTGATAACACCCCACTGGCCGTTGCTGCCTGCCGCACCCTGTGATGCGTATTCACCCCTGTTTTCAAAGGGAAGAGTCTGCAGGAAGTTGCCCTTTGCTGTGTAAATACCCTGGTCTTCGATGTTGAAGGTTACGTAGTAAATGTTGTTATTCACATCGTTGTCGGGGTGGTTTGCTGTGAATGTAATGTAAATTAAGTTGCGGTCAAAGTCGTAATCGTACTTTGTGTAGGGGCGTCTGCCGCTGTCGCTTCTGCCACCGTCGGCATAGGAGCCTGTTTTGTAGGTGGTGTTGGCAAACTGTGTCTGACCCATAATTGTTTCTATAACACCGTTTTCGTCGGGCATTGAGAACTTTGCAAGTGTGGGCTTCCAGTGAACGCCTCTCCAGCCTACGTAGATAACGTCGTTGCCTATTACACCTTCATCGTCATGAACCATGAAAACAGAGGGGTAGGTTGCGTTGTAGGTTGTGTTTTCAACTGCTGTGTAGCAGTAGTAGTACTGCCAATCGTTCCATTCGGAAATGTCCTCGGGGTTCTTGGAAACACAGTAGTACATTCTGTTTTCTGTTGTGTGCTTGGAGTAGAAAATCATAATTCTGCCATCGGGCAAAACTACAACTGCAGGGTTGTTGTGGTCATCGGCTTCTAAGAATTCGTGAACAACAACTCTCTTATAGGTATCGTTGTCGTGGTCATATTCGCCAACTACGATTGTACCTTCGTCTTCAACCCAACCCATGTAGGTTTTGTCGTGCTTGAATACATAGCCGTTGTTTGAAGAATACTGACCTGACTCGTAGCGTGTTGCCAAACTGTCGCCGGGCTGAATGTGTGTGCCTGAGGGCTCAACATACCAGTTCCAGCCACCGTTATTTGTTGCAACTGTGTTGGTGGTTGTCTTGGGAAGGATTTCAACATCGCGAACCTTAACGGTTGCAGTTGCCTTCATTTCAATTCCGTCGATTGTACCAATTGCTTCGTATTCGCCAAGAGCTTCTGTATCAACAGATGTTGTGTCCCATGTAACAGGGTAGAGAATTTTCTGATTGTCACTAAATACCATCTTAACCTGAGAAGGAAGGTTGATTGCCGCGTCGCCACGAACGTGGTTAACCGTGGGTGATTCAAACTCTACCATTTCTACTTCATGGTATGTAACGGTGAGTGTGTCTTCACCTTCTGCAACAACAATGGAGGGAGAAGTGTTGACATCTTCAAGAAGATAAAGCTTGTCGCCACTTTCAATCATTTTAGGAGCAGAAGAATCAATATACTGAACGCCTGTTGCTGCCTTTACCCTGTAGCCGTCACGAAGGGCTGTGCCGTTTTCGTCAACATATTCAACGTTAAGATAGCTGAAGCCATCAATCCATGCTGTTTTGTGCTCTGTAATTGTAACGGAGCCTGTGGAAATCATTCTGTCGATAGAATTAAGACCACCGTTACGGAATGCTGCAGGAGCAGGAGTTACATTAACAAACTCGCCGCCGTTTGCACTTATTGCCAGTGTATATTTCTTGTTTGTAATGTCGATTGTTGTACGGAGAACATATTCTGCGTTATAGTCGCATATAACGGAGGATGTTTTCCAGTCGCCATCGTGATATTCGAACACATACTCGCCGTTTACCTGAGTGTTCATGTAACGAAGAAGCGCGCCTGCACCTGAGAAGTTGCCGGTGGAGGCATTACCGTACATGATGAGCTTGTTTGTGCCCGATGCTGTATTAAAGTGTGTATCGGCAATGATTGTACCGCCGTTGTAGTTATTAATGTAGTTGTAAAGACCAAAGTTTGCACTGTTGGAGTCGTCGCCTGCATGCCAGAAGGTTTCAACAGTGTGGTCGTAACCGTAAACTGTTACGTCAACGGAAATGCTTTCTCTGAGAGTGGTTGCACTGTCGGAGAATTTAACGCTTACTGTACCTGTAACGGTTACAGTTTCGTTTGTGTTGTAGCTGTCGGGCTCATTCCAGCGGATGCTGCCTTCGGTGATGGAGCCCAGTGTGCCTTCAACCTTTGCTGTTTCGGGAAGTACTATTGTGTCGCCTTCAAGGGCTACAACAGGCTCTAAAGCTTCTACAGCTTTAATACTTTCTGTAACAACCTCTTCAGCCTCTTCAATTTCGTAAAGACCGAAAGCTGAAAGCTTTCTTTCAGCTGCCCATGCAAAGCTTGCACGTACGAATTCATCGGTGGCTGTGAACACAAGGTTGTTCTTGCCCTTTACGGAGCTGCTTTTGTCGATAAGAGTTTTGGAGGCTGTTGTATAGGCAGATGCATCGCTTGTTTCTGCAACGCGTGCCCATTCAATTGCCTGGTCCAATGTGAAGGTGAGGAAGTAGGTTTTGCCGACCTCTACATCCCATGCACGGGAAATGCCTGCAGCGCTGTTTGTGCCGCCGTTGCTTGTAATTATAAGTGCGTTTCCTTCAGCTTTGAAGTTGTTGGTGTCAACTGCACTGTCAAGACCGTTGTACCAGCCTGCAAGGCCATAGGAAAAATCGGCATTGGGAATGAGGTTGTCGGTTTTAACACTGTACTGCTTGCCGTCGTGGGCAACAATGTCGCCTGCCCCATATTCGCCTGTGTTGGGAACGGCTGTAAGCTCAATTTCAGCGGACTCGGAAAGAGTTGCTTCCTCTGCTGTGTATAAAACGTTTTCACCGTTAGCCGCATAGCCGAAAGCCGGGAAGGTTACACCATCTGCCTCTGATGAATCGTAACGCTTTGTTTCTGTTTTAACGGTTTCGCCATTAAGTGTGTAGGTTGCTGTAACCTCAACGGTTGTTTCGGAATTGATAACTGTACCTACTGTAAGGTTTGCAAAGCCGATGTGTGCATAGTTCGTCCACCAGCCGTCTGAGCCTGCAATGGAGCCGAAGCCGTCAACTACGCCTGCAAGGCTTGAATCGGTATAAACCTTTTCGCCTGCAACGTAATACTCAACGCTGTGTGTATCACCGTCGGAATTGTTGTAGTAAACAAGTGCCATATCCACATAGTTTGCTGCAGAAAAACCGAACTTGTGAGTGTCGGACACGTCGGTAACGTTTTTATCAAGAGTAAAGGTTGTAATATCATTACCATCAGCATCGCGGAATGTGAAGTTGTAGTAGCAGTCAGCTGCATCACTCTGCCATTTGTGTTTCCATTCGATAACTACCATGTCGGCACCCTTTGTTGCATTCTTAACAGCATCGGAGGCTGTTACGGTTGCTTCGAGGTTAACCTGGTGTGCGCTGTAAAACTGCAACACATCGTAGTTGTCGTAGGTTCTTAAATTTGCAAAGCTGCCCGTACTTGACCAGCCGTCCCAGTTAGCTGAAACAGCGGCATCGTAAAGGTTGCCTTTATCCGGTGCAGACCACACAACCTCGCCCGAAAGAGCGTTAAGAACTGTTGTGGTTTCTGCTGCACTTGTTCCGATTGCAGGAAGCATGGAAATAACCATGATAAGTGCAACCAGCAGTGCTGAAAATCTTTTCATTTTCATAGTTCTCCTCCTTAAAGAATGTTATGGTTATATTTTACTATCAAACGGGTAAAAAGTCAATAAAATGCACAAAAAAAGCACGATTAACCGTGCTTTTTTTGCCTTATAGGAAATTGCGCATTTCCTATAAGGCAAAAAATAAATTTTATATTATTGCCGTGCGAGAATTTCCTCGCAAGACTCGGAAAACGCACATGGCATTACAAAGTGTTTTCTCCTCTGTTTACTTTAATTG
>JAFQLL010000035.1 GCA_017414645.1 Clostridia bacterium
CAAATAATATAAACAGAGGAGAAAACACTTTGTAATGCCATATGCGTTTTTCGAGCCTCGCGAGAAAATTCTCGCATGGCAATAAAATCAAATTTATTTTTTACCTTATAGGAAACACGCAATTTCCTATAAGGTAAAAAAGTGTTTTAACACTTCAACCCCATCAGTTCCCCAATCTTGGGGGACGAAAAGGTACACTTTTATTTTACAAGCAAATATGCGCACATTCTGCGCGCAATTTCCTATGTAATAAAAAAAAGTGCGAGTTATCGCACTTTTTTATTATTCATGGTCTAAAAGCTCTTTATAGAAGTTTGCGTAATCGTTTCTGTCATTTGCAGAGAATGCAATTGCCTCGCGGGGATGACGATTCATAAGGCCTGTGAACATATACTGCAAATCATAACCCCACTTAACACCTGCAGCCTTAAGAGGTGTCATGTATTTTTCAATAAACACCAGAATGGGGTAAATGTTGTACTTTGGGTTTTTCAAAAAGCCTATAAGAAGCTCGCTGGAGCAGTTGCCTGCACCTCTGCCCATGCCCTGTACAGTTACGTCAAGGTAGGAAAAGCCGTAAGAAAGAGTTTCGATAGTGTTTGCAAAAGCGAGGTTCTGGTTGTTATGTGCATGGAAGCCAACCTTTTTGCCTGCCTTTTCTGCAATTTCGTAGTAAAGCTTAGCAAAATCACCTGCATTTTCGGGGTAAAGAGAACCAAAGCTGTCAACAAGGTAAATTACGTCAACACTTGTTTCGTTAAGTGTTTCCAACGCCTGTACAACCTGGTCTGTGGGAACCTGCGAAATAGCCATAATGTTGCAGCTTGTTTCATAGCCTAAAGAATGGAAATGCTCAATCATTTCGATAGCGGCAGGAATCTGGTGAATGTAGCATGCAACACGCACCATGTCAATAACACTTTCGCTTTTGGGCAAAAAGTCTGTCTTGTAGTCGCATCTGCCAACATCTGCCATAACTGAAATTTTCATGTCGGAATTGTTTTCGCCTACAATTGCACGAATGTCCTCTTCCTTACAGAACTTCCACTTACCGTAGTCTGCTTCGTTGAACATGCTAAGGCTTGCCTTATAACCAAATTCCATATAGTCAACGCCGGCTTTAATATTTGTTTTATAAAGCTCGTACACAAATTCGTCAGAAAAATCAAAATTGTTACAAAGTCCGCCATCGCGGATTGTAGCGTCAAGAACCTTTATATCGTCTCTTACGCTCATAAGGTTACCTTTTCTCATAGTAACGCCTCCCGGAAATAATTTTTATTATTATAGCACACCATGTATAATTTGTCAAAACAAAATCCCGGATTTATGCCCCGTAATTGTGCCATCCTTATTGCTAAAATAACATTGAAAGGAGGAAGAAAAATGTTACATTGGAAAGCTGTATTCTATATTGACGGCAAACGCTTTGAGCAGGTGTATACCGCAAATTCATCCTCAGATGTGCGTTTTCTTATTAAAAAGCAGTTTGCAGGCTGCAACGTGTCAATATTTGACGTTGTGAGAGTATAAATTTTCAGAAACATTTTCAAACATTGGTTCAAGTCCACTGCTTGAAACCTACACACAAACAAAAACACGCTCTTTTGAGCGTGCTTTTTGTTTTGGCAGGGGCAGTAGGACACAGTCTTGCTATGCAAGCCTTGCCTGCTTATCAGCCCTCGGCTTGGCACCGAGCTGCTGATTGCGCACCACTCACCTACAAAACAGTCCACCGGACTGTTTTGCATAACGGTTCGTGCCCTCTTAGGGTTCAAGCCCTATGCCTGTTTCCTGTCAAAACAAAAAGCAAGTCTTGCGACTTGCCATTGTTTTGGCAGGGGCAGTAGGACTTGAACCC
>JAFQLL010000003.1 GCA_017414645.1 Clostridia bacterium
GCAAAAAATAAATTTTATATTATTGCCGTGCGAGAATTTCCTCGCAAGACTCGGAAAAGCTACAAAGGCATTACAAAGTGTTTTCTCCTCTGTTTACTTTAATTGCAACTATCGTCAGAGAGTGTCGGAGACACTTTGTTCTTCTGTTAATAGCCGAAATATGTTGTGCAATATTCGTCAACTTTATTATAAAGAGCTTCTCTTACTGCCATATCACCCATGAGAAGGTGGTTAGAATTTTCAAAGGTAAAGCAATCATTTTTTACATTATGCTTCTTAAGCTTTTCAAATGTAAGAGTTTTGTTTTTTGTGGGAACAATACCGTCTTTGCCGTCACCTGCGTAACCGCATATTGTAGGAATTGAGTTTTCATTGATATAATAGATTGGGGATACGGTATTGATAATTTCCTGTTGTTTTTCATTTGTTAAATCAGCTATGCCGTTATCCAAATTCTTAATACCATAAAGAAGTAATGCCAAACCCGGACCTGTATTTTTGTCGTAGTCCCATTCTTGCCATGTATCAGAGTTAAAGTCGGCGGGACCTACCATGTTGATAACGAAGGAAAGGGGAATGGCTGACCTTTCAGGGCAGGAATAGGAAAACAGTGTTGCAAGGTGTGCTCCCGAAGAAAAGCCGTGAAGTGCAAGATTGGTTACATTATAACCGTTTTCGTTGCAAAATTCTTTAAGCTTTTGTATAGCTGAGGTAATGTCGTCCATGTTGGTGCTGATAGTGTTCTCGTTGTCGATGTAATGATAGTTTATACTTGCTGTTACATAGCCCTTTTCCTGATATTTTTTGCAAAGATATGCTTCCGAAGATTTGTCGCCGCTGGTCCAGCTGCCGCCATGGATAAACATAAGCGCACCATAAGAGCTTCTGTCAGAGCTTTTTTCGGGAAGATATATGTCCATTACATTGCGTTCGGCATCGCTGTAGGAAATATCCTGATAAGTTACGGTATTGGTATGTGTATTATCCGGCAAAAGACCTGAAGAAACTGAAGGAACAATAAAAGAAATGAGCAATGTTATTATAGCAAAAATGGATTTCATAAATTCTCTCCTTTCATTCTTATAAAACGATTATAGTATTGATTGTAAGAAAAGTCAATAAAAAAGGGAAAAAACAACAGTGGTTACATACCGGAAGATGAAGAAAAGAAAAAAGTTTATAAAAAACATACCAAATTGCTATGTTTTTTCAAAAATAGTATTGATTATCATTTTTAAATGTGCTATAATGCAATTAAAGGAGGGGATAAAGCATGGACAATTTACTTATAAGCGCTTGTCTTCTGGGGCTTTCCTGTCGCTATGACGGTGAGTATAGGGAATATGATTTGAAAAATCTTAGGGAAAAATTCAACCTTATACCCATATGTCCCGAAATTTACGGTGGCTTGCCAACTCCAAGGGTGCCAAGCGAAATACAAGGCGAGAAGGTTGTTAACCGCAATGGAGAGGATGTTACTGCTCAATATGAAAAGGGCGCACAAGAAGCACTGAAATTGGCAAAGCTTTATAATGCAAAGTATGCTCTTCTTAAAGCAAAAAGCCCATCATGTGGGAAAAATGAGGTGTATGACGGCAGTTTCACCGCTACCCTTGTTAGTGGGGAAGGGGTTACGGCCAAGCTTTTACGTGAAAACGAATTGGTAATTTTTACTGAAAATGAGATTAATATACTGCTTGAAAAATAGGCAAATTATTTGTCAATTAAAACTATAAAAAGATTGACGAGCTATGTTTTATGCGGTATAATGATATGTGGCAACCGACAGTTGCCCGAAGGTTTATATTTAATATTTTTTCATATAAAGAGGAGGTAATTTACATGACTGATTTAAAGGCATGGGAAGGCTTTGACGGCCGAATCTGGAAACTTGAAGTTAACGTACGTGACTTCATTCAGAAGAACTACACACCCTACGATGGTGATTCTTCTTTCCTTGAAGGTCCTACAGATGCTACTAACAAGCTCTGGGGAAGGCTTTCCGAATTACAGAAGGAAGAAAGAGCTAACGGCGGCGTGCTTGACATGGAAACCGAAAAGGTTGCTACACTCACAGCATATGGCCCCGGCTACATTGACGAATCCATGAAGGATTTGGAAAAGGTTGTTGGTTTACAGACAGATAAGCCTCTCAAGAGAGCATTTATGCCCTTTGGTGGCATTAACATGGCTGTAAAGGCTTGCGAAACAAACGGCTACACACCCAACCCCGAACTTGTTAAGATTTTCACAGAATATTGCCGCACACATAACCAGGCTGTATTCGATGTATACACACCTGAAATGAGAGCTGCAAGAAGCAACAAAATCATCACAGGTCTTCCCGATGCTTACGGCAGAGGCCGTATCGTTGGCGACTACAGAAGAGTTGCTCTTTACGGTATTGATTTCCTTATCGAAGAAAAGAAGAAGGATAAGGTAGCTTGCGGTGAAAGCAGCATGCGTGACAGCGTTATCCGTGCACGTGAAGAAGTTGCTATGCAGATCAAGGCTCTTGAAGACATGAAGACAATGGCTGCTTCCTACGGCTATGATATTTCTAAGCCTGCTACAAATGCACGTGAAGCTGTTCAGTGGCTCTACTTCGGTTACCTTGCTGCTATCAAGACACAGAACGGTGCTGCAATGAGTGTTGGTAGAGTTTCTACATTCCTTGATATTTATATCAAGAGAGATATGGATGCAGGTATCCTTACAGAACAGGAAGCACAGGAACTTATCGACCATTTCGTAATGAAGCTTCGTATGGTTAAGTTCGCTCGTACACCTGACTACAACCAGCTCTTCACAGGTGACCCCGTATGGGCTACACTTGAAGTGGGCGGTATCGGTATGGACGGCAGAAGCATGGTAACAAAGACAGACTATCGCTTCCTCCGCACTCTTGAAAACATGGGTCCCTCTCCCGAACCCAACCTTACAGTTCTTTACTCTTCTGCACTTCCTGAAAACTTCAAGAAGTACACAAGTGAAATTTCTATCAGAACAAGCTCCATCCAGTACGAAAACGATGACGTTATGAAGCCCATCTGGGGTGACGACTACTCCATCTGCTGCTGCGTATCTGCTACACAGACAGGTAAGGAAATGCAGTTCTTCGGCGCAAGAGCAAACCTTGCAAAGTGTCTTCTTTACGCTATCAACGGTGGTGTTGACGCTAAGACATTAAAGCAGGTAGGTCCCGCTTATAAGCCCATCACAAGTGAATACCTTGATTACGATGAAGTAATCGAAAAGTATGTTGCTATGATGGAATGGCTTGCTAAATTGTATGTACATACACTTAATGCAATCCACTACATGCACGATAAGTACTTCTACGAAGCAGCTGAAATGGCTCTTATCGATACAGATGTTAAGAGAAGCTTCGCTACAGGTATTGCAGGTTTCTCCCACGTTGTTGACTCCCTTTCTGCTATTAAGTACGCAAAGGTTAAGGTTATCCGTGATCCTGAAACAGGCGTAGCTAAGCACTTCGAAATCGAAGGCGAATTCCCCAAGTACGGTAACGACGATGACCGTGCAGACGATATCGCTATCTGGCTTCTTCGTACATTCATGGAAAAGATCAAGAAGCATCACACATATCGTGAAAGTGAACCTTCCACATCTATCCTTACAATCACAAGTAACGTTGTTTACGGTAAGGCAACAGCTGACATGCCCAACGGCAGAAAAGCAGGCGAACCCCTTTCTCCCGGTGCGAACCCCGCTTACGGCGCAGAACAGAACGGTCTTCTTGCTTCCCTCAACTCTGTTGCTAAGCTTCCCTATCACTGGGCTCTTGATGGTATTAGTAATACTCAGACAATCAATCCCTCTGCACTTGGCCGTGATGAAGCAGAACAGACAGAAAAGCTCATTCAGATTCTTGACGGTTACTTCGACCAGGGTGCTCACCATGTAAACATCAACGTATTCGGTACAGATAAGCTTATCGATGCTATGGAACATCCTGAAAAGGAAGAATACGCAAACTTCACAATCCGTGTATCCGGTTATGCTGTAAAGTTCATCGACCTTACAAAGGAACAGCAGCTTGACGTTATTGCACGTACTTGCCATGACAGACTGTAAAAAAGGTCTGGTTCATGCTCATGAAACATTCGGGGCCGTTGACGGCCCCGGTGTTCGTTATGTGGTATTTTTACAGGGCTGCACCATGCGCTGTAAATACTGCCATAACCCCGAAACCTGGGCAGAGAACGGCGGAGACTGGAAGGCAGAATTATGGGATGTGAAGGAGCTTTTTGACAAGGTTTACCGCTACAAGAATTATTGGGGCAAGAACCTTGACAAGGGTGGTATTACCGTTTCGGGCGGTGAACCTTTACTTCAGATGGAGTTTGTGACAGAGTTCTTTAAGCTGGCAAAGGCTAAAGGTGTTCACACAACCATCGATACCTCGGGTCAGCCTTTTAAAAATGATGATGCGTATATTGAAAAGCTTAATGAGCTTTTAAAGTATACCGATCTTGTAATGCTTGACATGAAGGCCTTCGACGAAGAGCTTCATAAGGATTTAACAGGCTGCGAGAATAAGAATATTCTTGAGTTTGCAAAGCATGTTTCAGAAAGCGGAACTGCTATGTGGATAAGAAGAGTTCTTGTGCCCGGCGTAACAGATGGCGAGGACGACCTTGCAAAGACAGGCGAGTTTATAAAAACACTTAAAACTGTTGAAAAGGTAGAGGTGCTTCCTTACCATACATTAGGTCTTTTCAAATGGCAGAGGTTAAATCTGCCTTATCCCTTGGAGGGTGTAAGGTCACCGAGCAGGGAAGAGGTTGAAAAGGCTGAAAAATTATTAGGTATAAGATAAATTTAATACCCCTCTGATCTGCAGAGGGGTATTCGTTTGCAGAAAAAGAGCTGTTGCATAATTGCAACAGCTCTTTCTGATTATATTATTGTAATGAACTGAAAGCTTCAATTGCATCCCAGTAAATGTTGTCGTTGCCGAAGGATTCTATAAAGCCGCAGTCGGTAAGATGTTTTTCAACCTTTGCCTGCAAACCTGTAATAAGAAGACGAATATCTTTACTTTCACATTCCTTGGCTACAGCTTCAAGCTCTGTAACTGCGCTGTCGTCTACATAGGGAACACCACGCATGGAAAGAATAATAGTGTTTGTATCCTCAGGCATTTCACTGAGCGCATTTATAACCTTGTCCTGTGTGCCGAAGAAGAGCGGACCTGCAAGGTATACAACACGGACGCGTACATCCTCTGAAATGGTAATGCCCTTGCCCTCAAGCTTTTTATTGTCAACATCGCTTATTTTAAGGTAAAGCTCTGTATTCTTTACAACAAATACAAGCATAGCCAGAAGAACACCGATAATAATTGCAATTGTAAGGTCAAATACAACTGTTGCAATCATAGTAACCAAGAACTGAAGAATGGAGAAGTAAAGCTTGTTCTTGAAAATGTGCTTTATTTCGTGCCATTCGTTCATTCTCCATGCTGTGACCATAAGAACACCTGCAAGTGCTGCCAAGGGAATACGGCTCATTACAGGGCCCAAAAGAAACATTGCAAGAAGTAATGTTACAGAGTGGAACACGCTTACAAGTCTTGTAACACCGCCCGACTTAATAGCAACAGAGGTACGGGCAATAGCGCTTGTTGCAGGAACACCGCCGAAGAGGGGGATAACAATGTTGCCTATACCCTGAGCAATAAGCTCACGGCGTGCGTCCATTTTTTCGCCCTTCATTTTGCCTGCGCTTGCGCCACAGAGAAGGGATTCTATCATGCCAAGTGCCGCAATGGAAATTGCAGGAGATATGAGAGCCGAAATTTTTGAGAAATCCAAGCCTGCCGTAAGCAATCCATTCTTGCTTACCAAGGAGGAGGGAATTGTGCCAACCTCTGTAATTACGGGAGTTGGGTTCATAATCATGTTAACTGCAAGCGCAATTATAATGCCCATAAGAGAGGAGGGAATTATTGCATTGAGCTTTTTGGGGTAGATAAGCATAATTACAACAACCAAAGCACCGAAGAACAATGTTGTCATATCAACAGGGAAGCCTAAGCTGCCGTAGCTCAAAAGCTTTTCGATAGCGTTTTCGCCAACGCTTGTTGTGCCGAAGAAATTGTCAACCTGACCAAGGGCTATTGTTATTGCAATACCCGAGGTAAAGCCTGTAATAACAGGTGCAGGAATAAACGAAACAAGGTTACCGAGCTTGAAAATACCTGCAAGAAGCAATATTATACCTGAAAGGAGCCCGGCGATAAGTACACCTTCAATGCCATAAGCTGCGCTTATGCCCATAAGGATTGCCGCCATTGCGCCTGTAGGTCCCGAAATCTGGTAGGAAGCACCGGAGAGCACGCCCATGATAAGGCCTGCAAAAATTGCGGTGATAAGGCCTGCCTGTGCATCGGCACCGGAGGAAACACCAAATGCCAGCGCCAGAGGAAGTGCAACTGCTGCAACCGTTAAGCCTGCCATAGCATCCTTGGCGAGCTTGCCGCCGTTATAGCCGGAAAACTCACATTTGAGGTCGGATATGTACTTTTTAATCATAACCATTCCAACTTTCTTATTAATTTTTTGTTTAACCTAATATATTATAAAGCTTTATGCAAAATATGTAAATATACAAATTGCAAAAAAACACAATTTTTTCATGTGGAAATTTATTGAAAAGATGTCCAAAAAGGTGTAGAATAAACGTATAACACATATAAGGAGAAGGCTATGAAATCGCTTCGTGAATTGTATAAAATAGGAAGAGGTCCTTCCAGCAGTCACACAATGGGGCCTGAAAGAGCTTGCAACTACTGTAAAGATAAATATCCCGATGCAGATTATTACCGTGTTGTGCTCTATGGCTCTCTTGCCAAAACGGGTGAGGGCCATGGTACTGACCGTGTTATAAAGGAAACACTTTCACCCTGCAAGGTTGACCTTGTCTTTGATATGAAAAATAACGACATTCCCCATCCTAACACTATGGACATTTACCCTTATAAGGATGGCAAGGAGTTGGGGTGCGAGAGAATACTGAGCGTTGGCGGCGGCATGATCGAAATGATGAATGAATCGGGCGCGGTTTCCCGTGATGTTTACCGCTTTACGAAATTTTCGCAAATATCAGACTACTGCAAAAAGCATGATATGCGCCTGTGGGAATATGTTCTGGAGGAAGAGGGCGAGGAGATATTTAATCACCTTGGGGACATATGGCAGACCATGAAGGAAAGTGTACGTAACGGGCTTAAGGCTGACGGGGTTCTTCCCGGTGGGCTTGAGGTGCACCGTAAGGCACAAAAGCTTTTTAACACACGTCATATTGACGAAAGTGCTCAAACAAAGGAAAACAGACTTGTGTGCGCCTATGCCTTTGCCGTAAGCGAGGAAAATGCAGCGGCAGGCACTATTGTTACTGCACCTACCTGCGGCAGCGCAGGCGTATTGCCTGCTGTGCTCTATTACGAGCAGGAAATGCGCAATTTTAAAGACGAAGAAATTGTTAAAGCCCTTGCAACGGCAGGGGTTGTAGGCAATATCATTAAAACTAATGCATCAATATCAGGTGCAGAATGTGGCTGTCAGGCTGAAATAGGCTCTGCCTGCTCTATGGCAGCGGCTGCCTTGGGTGAGCTTTTTGGCTTAAGCCTTGATGAAATAGAATACGCAACGGAAATTGCCATGGAGCATCACTTAGGGCTTACCTGTGACCCTGTGGGGGGCTTGGTGCAGATACCCTGCATTGAACGAAATGCCGTTGCGGCAATGCGTGCAATTAATGCCATTAGCCTTGCAAGCTTTCTTAGTGAATCGAGAAAAATTTCCTTCGACCTTGTTGTTGAGGTTATGTATGCAACAGGGAAGGATTTGAAGCGCCGTTACCGTGAAACAAGTGAGGGCGGTCTGGCAAAGCTTTATAAGAGTTTCAGAAAATATTGAAAAATAAGGAATGGCCGTGTAGAGCATTACGTCTGCACGGCTTTTCGTTACTTAATATATTTGATTTTGTGCAAAAAGTACAAAAAAAACTAATAATTAAAGGAAAAGTTAACAAAAATTCATAAAAAATATGTTGACATAAAAATGAAACTGTGCTTTAATGGTGTTAAGAGGATGTCTTACAAAGACGTCAAAAACAAAAAAAGAAAGAAGAGGATGAAACATGAAAAAGTTACTTAGTCTTATGTTAGCAGTTGCAATGATTTTTGCACTCGCTGCATGCGGTGGAGAAAAGGCAGTTGAAACACCTTCTGATCCTACAGAAGCTGCCGGCCTTATCAAGGTTGGTATTATCAACAACGACCCCAACGAATCCGGTTACCGTACAGCTAACGATGCTGACATGAAGAGAGTATTCACAGAAGAAAACGGCTACGAAGCATCTTTCGCATATTCCTTAAAGAATGACGAACAGATCGCAGCAGCTCAGAAGTTTATTCAGGACGAAGTTGATTACTTACTTATCTCCGCTGCAGGTACAGCAGGCTGGGACACAGTTTTGCAGGATGCTCAGGCAGCAGGTATCGAAGTTATCTTATTCGACCGTACAATCGACGCTGACGAAAGCCTTTATGTAGCTTCTATCGTTTCCGATATGGCTAAGGAAGGCCAGACAGCTGTTGACTGGCTCGCTTCTCAGAATCTTGAAACTTACAACGTTATCCACATCCAGGGTGTTATGGGCTCTTCCGCTCAGATCGGCCGTACAGGCGCGCTCGACACAATGGTAGCTGAAAACGACAACTGGAACCTTGTAACACAGCAGACAGCTGAATGGAATGCTGAAACAGCTCAGCAGATCGTTCAGGCAGTTATCGACTCCGGTAAGGAATTCAACGTTGTATACGCTGAAAACGATGACATGGCTAAGGGTGCTGTAGCAGCTCTTGACGCAGCTGGTATTTCTCACGGTGTTGACGGCGACGTTATCATCATGGGCTTCGACTGCAACAAGTGGGCTCTTGAAGAACTCCTTAACGGCAACTGGAACTATGACGGTCAGTGCAACCCCTTCCAGGCTGATTATATCGATGAAATCATCGATGGTCTTGAAAATGGCGAAGCTCCTGCTGAAAAGGTTGTAATCATGGAAGAAAAGGGCTTTGATGCAACAACTATCACACAGGCTGACGTTGACCAGTATGGTATCTGATAATTAGAAATTAGTTTAATTACATAAACTGCACACGCGGTACGGATATATAGTCCGCACCGCGTGTATTACATTACGGGAAAAGCTTTCCCGTAATGTAATGCACAATGTGTAGATAATATTGCTTTAGTATATATAATGGAGGCGAGAATATGGGGGAAAAGAAAACTGTTTTAAAAATGCGCGGCATATGTAAGTATTTCCCGGGTGTAAAGGCTTTGCAGAATGTAGACTTTACCCTGCGCGAGGGCGAAATTCATGCACTCATGGGTGAAAACGGCGCAGGTAAATCAACTCTTATAAAAGTTCTTACGGGTGTTTATCAGAAGGACGAAGGGCAGATTTTTATTGGCGATAGTGAGAAACCAATTGTTATCCATTCGCCTCAGGAGGCGCAGAATGCAGGTATAAGCACTGTTTATCAGGAAATTACACTTTGCCCTAATCTTACTGTTGCGGAAAACATGTACATAGGCAGAACAAAGGGCACAGGCGTAAACTGGAGCAAAATGAATGCCAATGCAAAAAAGCTTCTTGACAGCTTGCAGATTCCTGCTCAGCCCACTCAGCAGCTTGGCTCCTGTTCAATTGCTGTTCAGCAGATGGTTGCAATTGCCCGTGCAGTTGACATGGAATGTAAGGTTTTAATTTTGGACGAACCCACTTCCTCTCTTGACGAGCAGGAGGTGCAGAAGCTCTTTACTCTTATGCGCGACTTGAAGGCAAAGGGCGTTGGTATTATTTTCGTAACACACTTCCTTGACCAGGTTTACGAGGTGTGCGACACAATAACCGTGCTTCGAGACGGTCAGCTGGTGGACGAATACCCCATAGCTGAGCTTCCGAGGGTTAAGCTTGTTTCGAAAATGCTCGGTAAAGAGCTGGATGACCTTTCCGATATTAAAAAGCATGACGATGGTGATGGTAAATTACATGAGGGCACAGCAGTGCTTGAGGTAAAGCAGCTTAAGCCCACAACGGGTGTTTCACCCTTCGACTTTGAAATATACGAGGGTGAGGTAAACGGCTTTACAGGTCTTCTCGGCTCGGGTAGAAGCGAATGTGTAAGAGCAATTTTCGGTGCTGATAAAACAAGCGGCGGCGAAGTTTTAGTGGGCGGCAAAAAGGTTAAAATCAATAAACCTCTCGATGCAATGAAAAATGGTGTTGGCTATCTTGCAGAGGACAGAAAGCGTGACGGTATTATAGGCGATTTGTCTGTAAGAGAAAATATCATTCTGGCGCTTCAGGTAATGAAGGGCTTCTTCAGACCCTTCAGCCGTGCCAAGGCAGAAGCCTTTGCTGATGAATACATAAAGCTTTTGCAGATTAAAACAGCATCTACAAACACACCCATAAAGTCCCTTTCGGGCGGTAATCAGCAGAAGGTTATTCTTGCACGCTGGTTACTTACAAACCCGTCATATCTCATTCTTGACGAACCCACACGAGGTATTGACGTTGGTACAAAGGTTGAAATTCAGAAGCTTGTACTTAAGCTTGCGGACGAAGGTAAGAGTGTTACCTTCATTTCCTCGGAAATAGACGAAATGCTCCGCACCTGCTCACGCCTTATTGTTATGCGTGACAGAAAGGTTGTTGGCTCACTTACAGGCGACGAGCTTACACAGAATAATATAATGGCTACCATTGCAGGAGGTGACAAGTAATATGGCAAAGAAGAACAACAAAAAGGGAATAGGCTCAATCTTTGCAGGCTTATTCCGTAATCAGATTTTCATTCCACTTGCGGCGCTTCTCATATTGGTTGTCTTTAACCTTATTGCAGACCCAAGCTTCTTTAAAATTACCTTAGGTCAGAACAATGCAGGTGACCCCATTCTTTCGGGTAACATTATGACAATTCTCAACAATGCATCTGAATTGGCAATTCTTGCAATAGGCATGACACTGGTAACTGCAGCCTCCGGCGGACAGGACATTTCAGTTGGTGCAACAATTGCCATTGCAGGCAGTGTTATTCTCCGCATTCTTTGCGGTGCAGCAGGCCCCAGACCGGAAACTATGCAGGCACCCATTATTGTGGCATTCCTTATTGCTTGTGTTGTAACAATGCTCTTTGGTGCCTTTAACGGTGCACTGGTAGCATATTTTAAAATTCAGCCAATGGTTGCAACCCTTATTATGTTTACAGCAGGCAGAAGCATTGCGGCATGGATAAACAATAACCAGCTTCCTGTTATAAAGGACGTTTCCTTTGGCTATTTCGGCAACTACATTCCCGGAATACCCGTTCCGACACCTGTGTTCATAGCAATTTTATGCATGATTATAATTGCCTTGGTGCTTAAATTTACAAACCTTGGCTTGTATGTGCAATCTGTTGGTATTAACTCTCACTCAAGCCGTCTTAACGGCTTGAACCCCGAGTTTATTAAGTTCATTACATACGTAATTATGGGGCTTTGTGTGGCAGTTGCAGGCCTTATAAAGGTAAGCCGAATTTCCACCATTAACTACTCTGTAATTGCGAAAGACATTGAAATGGATGCCATTTTGGCGGTTGCTCTTGGCGGTAACGCATTGGGCGGCGGTAAGTTCAGCATGACAGCATCCATCCTTGGTGCTTATGTTATTCAGTTTTTGACAACAACCCTTTACAAGTTCGAGGTGCCCTCTGATGCACTTCCTGCATATAAGGCAATTGTTGTAATTATTCTTGTTGTTATGAGCGCTCCTGTGGTGCGTGAAAAGTTTGGTCAGCTCTGGAAGAAAATAGCACCCGAAAAAGCGGTAAAGGAGGCGTGATGGTATGAAGAAAAATAATTCTTTAAAGGGAAAAGTGGGAATATCCGACACCAATTTACTGCTTACAATTACCATTGCGGTTTTCCTTCTTATGTATGTGAGCGCTGTTGTTTTCCTTGGCTCGGGCTTTACAAAGCCGCAGACCTTCTTCAACATTCTTAACGACAACGCAGCTCTTATCATTCTTTCCTGCGGTATGAGCATTGTTATGATAACAGGTGGTATCGATATTTCCGTTGGTACATTGACAGCCCTTGTTTGTATGAGCTGTGCTGTGCACCTTGACTATAACGGCGGCAACGTTATAACAGCAATGCTTCTTGCATTGGGCATAGGCTTAGCCTTCGGCCTGGTGCAGGGCTATCTTGTTGCTTACCTTGACATTCAGCCCTTCATAGTGTCCTTAGCAGGTATGTTCTTTGCAAAGGGCATGACAACCATTGTTAACTCAACTCAATTCAACGTTGCCCACGAAGGCTTCAAGGCACTTAAGGCAATACGTATTTATGTACCCTTTATGGGCTCTATAAATAAAAAGGGCATATATGTACCGGCTTATGTGGAGCCCGGTGTTATAGTAGCTCTTTTGGTGGTTGTTATATTGTTTGTAGTTCTTAAGTGGACAAAAACCGGCAGAAACTTCTACGCGGTAGGCGGCAACGTAAACAGTGCAAACATGCTTGGTATCAATGTAAGACGAACAAAGTTTATTGCACACCTTATGTGTAGCCTCCTGGCAGGTATTGGCGGCTTTGTTTACTTCATGCACGTTGGCTCGGGCTCAGTTTCCCATGCAGCAGGTGCAGAAATGAACGCAATTGCATCAAGCATTATTGGCGGCACAATGCTTAGTGGCGGTGTTGGTAACATTGCAGGTACCTTCTTCGGTGTTTTAAGCTTAAGCACCATTAAGAACATAGTATCGTCACTTGGTCTTGACGAAGCATGGTGGACAAATATTACAGTTGCGGCAATGATATGTCTGTTCCTGTTAATTCAGTCGCTTGTGCTTTTGAGAAAGAATAAGAAAAAGTAAAAAAGCTTTTTCAATGCTTCAACCCCCTCGTTCCCCCAGTCTTGGGGGACGAAAAGGAAAGCTTTTATTTTACAAGCAAATATGCGCACATTCTGCGCGCAATTTCCTATGTAATAAAAAAACAGACAAACAAAAACTCCGACAGGAAAACCTGTCGGAGTTTTATTATGAAAATTATTTGGATTGAATCAAGTCGTTCATGTCGTACATGCCCTTTTGTTTGCCCACCATGAACTTTGCTGCGGCAATTGCACCTTCAGCAAATACATCGCGGGAGAGGGCGGTGTGCTTTAATTCGATTATTTCGTCATTGCCTGCGAAAATAACTGTATGCTCACCAACGATTGTGCCACCGCGGATTGCGTGAATGCCGATTTCTCTCTTTTCACGCTTTTTGCGCACGCTGTGACGGTCGTACACATATTCCTTCTTTTCCTTGCAGGCATCGTTTATTGCATCGGCAATGTAGAGCGCTGTGCCGCTAGGTGCATCAAGCTTGCGGTTATGATGTGCTTCAACAATTTCAATGTCGAAATTGTCTTCCAAAACGTTTGTAGCCTTTTTTGCAAGGTCAATTATTACATTTACACCCAGGCTCATGTTTGCAGAAAAGAACACGGCAGTATCCTGTGCCTTTGCTGCCATGAATGCTTTCTGCTCAGGAGAAAGACCTGTTGTGCATACAACAACGGGAATTTTGTTTTCCGCAGCGTAGGTCATTGTGGGAATGAGACAGGAAGGGTGTGAAAAGTCGATAATAACGTCGGCTTTAACATTTACCTTATCGGGAGAAGGGAAAACAGGGAAGGAAAGAGTACCGTCGTCAACTATGTCAATACCGCCTACAATTTCGCATGTGTCGTCTGCTGAAACCAGTGCACCTATTACTCTGCCCATTTTGCCTGAGCAACCCGAAAGAAGAATTTTTGTCATTTGTAACATTCCTTTCTATGAGAAAAGACAGACAGAATAACTGTCTGTCTTTCGTTTTTTAAAGAATACCGTAATTTTTCATTGCGCTCTTTAAAACTTCAAGATTCTTATCTGAAATTTCGTAAAGAGGCATGCGGAGTGTTCCGGGGCAAAGACCCATAAGCTCACAGGCTTTCTTAACGGGAATGGGGTTTGTTTCACAGAAAAGTGCATCAATAAGCTCAATTGCTTCTAACTGAAGCTTACGGGCTGTAACAATGTCACCATTCATGAAGGACGCCATCATGTCGTGTGTCTTACGGGGAGCAACGTTAGCGAGAACAGAAATTGTACCAACACCGCCAAGGGAAAGGATGGGAACGTTCTGGTCGTCGTTACCGGAATAAATGTCGATTGTGTCGCCAACAAGACTTGCAAGCTTTGCTACCTGAGAAAGGTTGCCACTTGCTTCCTTAATACCCACAATGTTTTCATGCTTGCTAAGCTCTGCCATTGTTTCGGGAAGCACATTGAGACCTGTTCTGCCGGGCACATTATAAACAATCATGGGGCAGTCGGAAGCAGAAGCCATAGCCTCGAAATGCTTTATAAGACCGCGCTGACTTGTTTTGTTGTAGTAGGGTGTAACAGTTAAAAGCCCGTCTGCACCAAGAGCCGCTGCCTCGCGGCAAAGTGCAACGCCATGGCGTGTATCGTTACTGCCTGTGCCTGCAACCACAGGAATTCTGCCGTCAACCTTTTTTACAACATATTCAATAACGCTTAAATGCTCTTTATCGTTAAGTGTTGCAGATTCACCTGTTGTACCGCAAGCGATAATTGCGTCGGTACCGTTCTCAATCTGAAATTCAACTAAAGACCCTAAAGTATCGAAGTCAATGGAATGGTCGTCGTTGAAGGGTGTTACGAGAGCAACACCTGAACCTGTGAAGATAGGGTTTTGTGTCATATCAAGTCGGCTCCTTTATAAATTTTAGTTCATGTATTCAATAAGCTTTTCTGCGATCTGAACAGCGTTTGCTGCTGCACCCTTTCTGATGTTGTCGGCAACAACCCAAAGGTTTACACCGTTTTCAACGCTTTCGTCGCGGCGAATTCTGCCAACGTAGGTTTCGTCTGTGCCTGCAGCTGTGATTGCCATGGGGTATACATTGTTTGCTGTATCATCCTGAACAATAAGGCCGGGAGCTGCTGCAAGAGTTGCCTTAAGCTCGTCAAGGTCGAAGCTGTTTTCAAACTCAACATTGATAGATTCGCTGTGACCATTAAACACGGGAACACGAACAGTTGTAGCTGTAATTCTCATGTCGGGTTTGCCAAGAATCTTTCTTGTTTCCTTAATCATCTTTTCTTCTTCCTTAGTGTAGCCATTGGGAAGGAAAACGTCAATGTGAGGAATGCAGTTGCCTGCAATGGGGTGGGGGAACTTTGTGGGTGCTTCACCCTGTAAGCCCTTCTCAAGATCGTTCCAGCCGCCTACACCTGCACCGGAAACTGCCTGGTATGTGGAATATACAACTCTCTTGATTTTGTACTTATCGTCAAGAGGCTTCAGGGCAACCATAGCCTGGATAGTGGAGCAGTTGGGGTTAGCAATAATACCCTTGTTCCACTTAATGTCTTCGGGGTTAACCTCGGGAACAACCAGAGGAACTTCGTCGTTCATTCTCCATGCGGAGGAATTGTCTATAACTACGCAGCCCTTGCTTGCAGCGATGGGGGCAAACTTTTCAGAAGTAGAACCGCCTGCGGAGAAGAGAGCAATGTCGATACCGCGGTCAAAGCTTGTTTCTGTGAGCTCTTCGATCACATATTCCTTACCCATGAACTCTACCTTGCTGCCGGCACTTTTCTTGGAAGCAAAGAGATAATATGTATCAACGGGAAGCTTCTTTTCTTCGAGAACCTTAAGGAAAGTTCTGCCAACCATGCCTGTTGCACCAACAACAGCTACTGTCAATTTCTTGTTCATTTCTAACACGACCTTACTAAAATAGATTTGTTGCATAAAGGTTAATATAAAAGCAAAAAAACCTTTAATATATAATATCACCCAACGGTTTTAATGTCAAATAAATTTTATAAAATAGGGGTGGATATTTTGTACGATATATGTTATAGTATATACGTGGTTTTATGGCAAAATTCCACAAAAGTTTGAAAGGATGACAATAATGAAAAAAATTAAGGTGCTTTTTATTATATGCCTTATATTTTTATCTGTTCATGTGGGGGTTAATGCGGCAGAATATAAAGACGTATTGCGGGTAGGGCTCAGCTATGGTAACTCGGCTAAAGCTCAGGCAAACTTTTCCTCGTCGGCAGATATAAACGTTTACGATGTGAACACTGAGGAATATATTACAACAATTGCTGCCAACACAAAAGTTACCCTCAATGCAACTGATGCTGTGGTACAGTGCGGTTATTATGAAAGCAGTACAAATGTGGTCAGGCTGGAAAGCAACGGCACAATTTTTTATAATGGTAAGGAATATCGAGGCTCTTTTGAGGTAAGGAATAACGGTGATTTACTTAGGGTTATAAACATTGTTAATATGGATGATTATCTTGCAAGCCTTCTTGGTAAAGAAATGAGCCCTTCATGGCCCATTGAGGCATTGAAGGCGCAGGCAGTTTGCGCGCGTAATTTTGCTGTTGCAAGTTCGGGCAAGCATGCCTCCTACGGCTTTGATGTGTGCGCCACACAGGACTGTCAGGTTTATGGTGGTGTTTCCTCTGAGGCAGAGTCCACACGCCGTGCCGTGAAGGAAACCAAAGGCGTTACAGTTACATACGAGGGTAAGGTAGTTCAGCTTTATTATTTTTCCTGTGATGGTGGCTACACCGAAAACAGCGAGGATGTGTGGGTAAGTGCTTTGGGCTATCTTCGCGGCAAGAAAGACATTTACGAAAACCCTGAATATGCAACACTTTACAACTGGAAAAAAACCTTTACAAAAAAACAGATTGAAGACATTCTTGCAAAGAAGGGGAAGAGCGTTGGCGAGCTTTTAAACGTTGTTATTGAAGAAAAAAGCGAAAACAACGGCGTTCTTAAGCTTACCTTTATCGGAACTGACGGGAAAACCAGCATAACAAAGTCCACTGTGAGAAGCTATTTCAGCCTTAACAGCAATACCTTTACCATTGAAAGGCATATAAATGAGCAGACAGAGGAGCCATCCAATGCATCTTGGATAACAGTTCTTACGGGAAGCGGTATACAGCAAATTGAAAAGCCGACCTACGTGCTTTCAGCAGACGGTCTTTGCGAAATTACCTACGATGAGGAAGAAGAGGAGGAAGAGAACGGAATAAGCTACGATTCCTACACTTTCAACGGTCATGGCTATGGTCATCTGGTTGGTATGAGCCAATGGGGCGCATACTCCATGGCGAAGGAAGGCTTTAATTATAAAGACATTCTTAACTTCTACTTTACAGATATTGAAATTGTTGAAAATGCTGTAACGGAAGAAGAAAAAACAGAAGCTGAAACAATGACCTACGAGCCTCAGACTAATGAAGCAGTAACTGAAATTGAAACCGAAGAAAACGAAATTTCCGACAACATACAGTGGAGTGATACAGGACTATGAACACAGAAGAATTTGACTACTATTTGCCCGAGGAGCTTATTGCGCAGCACCCTTTAGAAGACCGCGCGGCTGCAAGGTTTATGACAATTGATAAAGAGACAGGTGCTGTAGGGCATGATTATTTCTATAATGTAAAAAACTATCTTAAGAAGGGCGACTGCCTTGTTTTAAACGACACACGTGTTATCCCTGCCCGCCTTTACGGTGTTAAAGAGGGCACGGGTGCCGCTATGGAGTTTTTGCTTTTAACAAGAAGAAGCACTAACGAATGGGAGGTTATCCTTAAGCCGGGACGAAGGGCCAAGGAAGGCGTGAGAGTTATTTTTGGCGAAGGAAAGCTTGTTGCCGAAATTAAAGAGGTCCTTGATAACGGCAACCGAGTTGTGGAGTTTTTCTACGAAGGGCTTTTTGAAAATGTGCTGGATGAACTGGGCGAAATGCCCCTGCCGCCGTACATTACAGCCAAATTAGAGGACAAGGAAATGTACCAGACGGTGTATTCCAAAAATGAGGGCAGTGCAGCAGCACCCACAGCAGGGCTTCACTTTACCCCCGAGCTTTTGAAGGAAATTGAAGACATGGGCGTGAAGCTGGCGTTTCTTACCTTACATGTGGGCTTAGGTACCTTCCGCCCCGTTAAGGTTGACAATGTTGAAGAGCATAAAATGCATTCGGAATATTATGTTGTGAGTGAAGAATGTGCAAAAATTGTTAACGACACAATCGACAAAGGCGGCAGGGTAATATGCATAGGCACAACAAGCTGCAGAACAGTTGAAAGTGCCGCTGAAAACGGCAGGCTGGTTGCAAAGAGCGGATGGACAGATATATTTATCTATCCCGGCTATAAGTTCAAAATTACAAACGCACTCATAACAAATTTCCATTTGCCCAAGTCAACCCTTATTATGCTTGTAAGTGCCCTTTCCAGTAAGGAAAAAATACTTAATGCATATGACATTGCGGTTAAAGAAAAATACCGTTTCTTCTCATTTGGCGATTGTATGATTATAAGTTAAGGAGAAATCTATGTATACATTATTGAAACAAGAAGGAAAAGCAAGACGCGGCAAGTTCGAAACTGTGCATGGCACTGTGCAAACGCCTGTTTTCATGAACGTTGGCACAAGTGCGGCAATCAAGGGCGCTGTATCCAGTCTTGATTTAAAAGAGGTTGGCTGTCAGGTTGAATTATCCAACACCTACCACTTACACATACGCCCCGGTGACGACCTCATTAAAGACATGGGCGGATTACACAAGTTCATGAACTGGGACAGACCCATTCTTACCGACAGCGGCGGTTTCCAGGTGTTTTCCCTTTCCAAGCTCAGAAAAATTACCGAGGAGGGCGTGCAGTTTCAGTCTCATGTTGACGGTAAAAGAATTTTTATGGGCCCCGAGGAAAGCATGCAGATTCAGTCAAACTTAGGCTCAACAATTGCCATGGCATTTGACGAGTGCATTGAAAACCCTGCACCCTATAAATATGTTAAGGATTCCTGCGAAAGAACCTATCGCTGGCTGGAAAGATGCAAAAAGGAAATGGAAAGGCTTAATTCCCTTCCCGACACAGTAAACCCTCACCAGATGCTCTGGGGCATTAACCAGGGCGGCACCTATGAGGACTTAAGAGTCTGGCACATGAAGGAAATTGCAAAGCTTGATTTGCCCGGCTATGCTATAGGCGGCCTGGCAGTAGGTGAGAGCGCAGAGGAAATGTACCGCATTATTGATGCGGTTGAGCCTCACATGCCTAAGGATAAGCCCCGATATTTAATGGGTGTTGGTACACCTATAAACATTCTGGAAGCGGTTGACAGAGGCGTTGACTTTTTCGACTGCGTAATAACTTCCCGTAATGCACGCCATGCTAACCTTTTCACCGACAAGGGCGTTTTGAACCTTAATAACAACAAGTTTGCCCGTGACGATAAGCCCTTAATGGAAGGCTGTAACTGCCCTGCATGTAAGAATTATTCACGTAGCTACATCCGCCATTTATTCAAAGCTAAGGAAATGCTCGGCATGAGGCTTTGCGTTTTGCATAATCTGCATTTTTATAATGACCTTATGGCCAAGATAAGAGATAATCTTGATAATGGTACATTCAAGGAATTCAAGGAAGAAAAGGTTCAGGCTTTTTCAGGAAGAGTTTAATGAAAAATACCTTGCTCAGTGGATTTTTTCTGCTGAGCAATTTTTTTTGAAAAATTCTAAAAACATATTGACCAGGAAGAAAATTATGGTATAATGAAATTGAAAATGATAATCAGTATCATATTTAAATAAAAGAAAGGTGATGAAAATGAAAAAGAAATTAGCATTTATCTTAGCAGGAGTTATAGCTGTATCGAGCTTTGCGGTAGGTGCAATGAGTAAAAGCATTGTTGAAAAAATAGAGGCCGAATTGCGTGGCGACTTTACAGTTTACGTTGACGGCAAAAAGCAGACCTTCCGTGATGTAAACGGAAAGGTTGTTGACCCCATTTTGTACGAGGGCACAACATATCTGCCTGTAAGAGCAATAGGCGAATTGATGGGCAAAACAGTTTACTGGTATCAGGACGAAAAGAAAATTGAGCTTGTTGAGCCCTCAGGTGAAAAAACCTTAGTAACAGATGCCGACGTTATTGTTGATGGCGCAGATAAGGTTAAAGAGGAAAAGATAAAGGAAGAAAAGCCCGGTAAAGCAGAAAAACCCGAGAAGGAAAAGGCTACAGAAGCAGAAATTACCCTTGATGAAGCAAAGGAAATTGTTCTCGAAAAAGCCGAGCTTAACATTGAAGATGTTGTTTTCACCAAAACAAAGCTCGAATTCGACGATGGAAGATGGGTATACGAAATTGATTTCAAAACAGACGAAGCAAGATACGACACTGAAGTAGATGCAACAGACGGTGAAATTCTTCAGTGGGAGGTAGAAGCTAAAAAGAACAGCGAAAAGCAAGCACAGCCCACAGACAAAGAAGTTATAAGCCTTGAAAAGGCAAAGTCCATCGCTCTCAAAAAGGCAGGCTTAAAGGAAAAGGACGTTGTTTTTGAAGAAGCAAAGCTTGACTATGATAACGGCAGAAAGGTTTACGACATTGAATTCAGACAGGATAGGGTAGAATACTCTGCCGAAATCGATGCAGTAAGCGGCGAAATACTTGAGTGGGAAAAGGATGTTGACTAAAAATTAACCCGAAAGGGTTTACATACAAATTCACTTCCAAAACAAAAAAGGCGAGGAGAAATCCTCGTCCTTCAGACTGTCGATAAACTTAAAATTTCGCACAATAGCGAAGGGCTCGGGGAAGAAGGTTCCCCGAATAAAATAGGAGGGGCTATCGCATTGCCCCTTCGAAAGTGCCGATTTTAGGGGGCGCTCAAGCCCCTTGTACGAGAAATTGGCACTTTGTTCATTAGAAAAATTTCAGACTTAAAAGATTGCTTTGGCAAGATTTTAAGTCGCGTGTCGACTTTTTCGACACGCTCAAGGACGAGGAGAAATCCTCGTCCTTTTTGTTTATCATCCGCATTGCAGAGAAAACCATATGTTATCAAAATTTTTTGCGAGAAGGTCCTGCTTTTTTATGTAGAAATAAAGCATGCCGCAGTCACCAAACATCCATTCAAAATCATCCGTGCTGATTGTTCCCAACTGAAGGAGTAACGTCCAATCCTTTGCTTTTTCGATAATATCGCAGGCCTCGTCCTCGGGGGTATTCCGATAGCTCTCTACAGTGCCGGAAAAAAGTCCGCGGGTAACTCTTTCACATTCTGAAAGCATTTCACTCTGTATGATATCGGCATAACCAAGTAGCTTGTGGTCGTACATATCTGAATCAAAATCTACGCCGAGTTTTTCGATAACACTGTCGTATTTTTCCCATTCACATTTTAAATCGCTTATACAGTCGAATTCTTCGTATCTTGGATAAGAACTTTTTGTCATAAAACTAACTGCTATTTCAGGCATTATATAGCCCTCTTCCAAATCCTCAGGCAAATCTATAAGTGAAAAGCCATTTGTGTTTTCATAGTAGAACACCCGTGCAGCACCCTTGTCGTCGGGGTCAAAGCCCCAGCAAAAGGAGTCGCATTCGTAAAAGAAATACAGCATGCCGCTCTTTGGCAAAAGGTTGTCCTTGTCATAAAAGGCTACATCGGACAAATTAATCTGGCAAAAGAACGAAAGGGGACGATTTACATTGTCATCCTTGCTTGTAAAGCGCGGCCAGATAAAATCCGCAGGCAAAAAGGGCTTGCCTCCGATTTTGCTTTCATCAGGGCGAAGCTGAGTTTCATTTTTCCTTGGTGTAATCACAATTTCATTTTTTTTCAGTGCACTGAGCGTAGGTTTTAAATTGTTCTTTTTGAAAATATCAAATATTGACATAACGGCCTCCTTTGAAAACTGTACTATAATTATCATAATATAATTTTTGCAAAAAAGCAACTGCTTGTGTTAATCGTTGACATATGAAAAAAATAGTGGTACAATAAAATTGTTGACAGCTCAACAATTTTAGAAGGAGGTGACAGCATGATACAACGGTTTGAAGAGTTTACTTCAAACATTGCAAAGGCCTACAAAAGCATTATAAAAATCAAGGGTCACGAAATGACAGAATACGGGCTTAAAGCCTCGAATGTTACCTGCCTTTTTCATTTAGGTAAAAATGAAGATGGGCTTACCGCAACAGAGCTTTGCGCCCTTTGTATGGAGGACAAGGCGGCGGTGTCAAAATCCCTTTCTTTATTGAAAGAAAAGGGCTACATAGAACAAGAGGATGACAATAAAAAATACAAGCTTAAGTATTTTATTACCCCTTCGGGTAAAAAGGTGTTTGACGAAATAAGCATTGTTATCGGTCAGGTTGTAAGTCAGGTTGGCGACGGGCTTACTGATGAAGAAAGAAACGTTTTTTACAAATCCTTAGGCATTATCGTGCAGAACCTAAACACCCTTTGCACGGCGTCGGAGGGCAAAGCATAAGTTTAGTTTATTATAGTTTTATAAATAAAGGAGGAAGATTAATGGACAAAAAGTACGAAGCGTTGTTTACCCCCTGGAAGATAGGCAACGTGGAAATCAAGAACCGAATTGTAATGTGCCCCATGGGCGGCACAAGCCTTTTTGGCTGGTTCGAATTGACAGGCTGCCATTTTGACAAGGAGGCGGCAAAGCTTTTCTTAGAAAGAGCAAATAACAATGTTGGGTTAATTATCCCCGGCATCGCGCCTCTTCGTGACACCTTCTGGGGAAAGTGGCTCTGGCAGAACCCCAAAATGTTTGAGGATTTAAAAGAATTTATGGACGAAATTCATAAAACAGGGGCGAAACTGTTTATTCAGCTTACAGCAGGCATGGGCAGAAGCTGGGCGATAACCGAGCTTGTGGCACCTCTTCATAAAAACAAAATAACACGTGCACTTATTAAGCCTGTTATCGACACAAGCCATGAACTGGCAAGCCCCAGTGAACAGCCCTCGCGCTGGGCACACGACATTATCTGCCCCGAAATGACAAAGGAGCAGATTGAAGAAATTATTGAAGCCTTTGCCAAAACCGCTAAGCTTTGCCGTGATGCAGGCGTTGACGGCGTTGAAGTGCACGCTGTGCATGAGGGTTATCTTTTAGACCAGTTCGCAATTGAATTTTTCAATAAGCGCACCGACGAATACGGCGGCAGCTTCGAAAACCGTTACCGCTTTGCAGCTGAGGTTGTTAAGGCAATTAAAGAGGCGTGCGGAAGTGACTATCCCGTATCGCTCCGTTATTCCGTAGAGAGCAAAATGAAGGGCTTCTGCGAGGGCGCAATGCCCAATGAAGATTACATCGAAGTTGGCAGAAGCATGGAGGAAAGTGAAAAGGCTGCAAAGTTTTTAGAGGACGCAGGCTACGACATGTTAAACGCCGACAACGGCACCTACGACTCCTGGTATTGGGCGCATCCGCCGATGTACATGCCACAGAACTGTAATTTAGAGGATGTAGCTCACATTAAAAAGTTTGTAAACATTCCCGTAGTATGTGCAGGCAGAATGGAGCCTGACGTAGGTGCACAGGCTGTTAGTGAAGGCAGAATTGATGCAGTTGGTGTTGCACGCCAGTTCCTTACTGACCCTGCGTGGATAACAAAGCTCATTGAAGACAGATTAGAGGACATCAAGCCCTGCATCTGCTGCCATAGCGGCTGCTTCAATTTCTCATCTTCCAAGGGTCACGCAAATACACAGGACTTAACCGACACAATGGGGCTTGCCCGCTGTGCCCTTAACCCCGAAACAATGCAGTCGAAAAAGTACAAGGTTACAAAGGCTAAGAAGGTTAAGAAGATTGCGGTTATCGGTGGCGGTATAGGCGGTATGGAAGCTGCAATACTTCTTAGTAAGCGCGGCCATAAGGTAACCCTTTACGAAAAGACAGATAAATTAGGCGGTGTATTCATTGCAGCAGCGGCACCATCCTTTAAGGAAAAGGATCGTGATTTAATTGCATGGTACATACGTGAAATTAAAAAGCATCCCATTGAAGTAAAAATGAATATGGAAATTAAGGACATAACCACCCTTGATGCAGACGAGGTTATTGTTGCAACAGGTGCTACTGCAAAGCGTATCCCTGTAAAGGGCGCAGAAAAATCAATAGAAGCTGTTGACTACCTTCTTGGCGAAAAGATGGTTGGCGACAAGGTTGTTGTTATTGGCGGCGGTTTAACAGGCTGCGAAATTGCATACGATTTGTACCTTAAGGGCAAAACCCCTGTTATTGTTGAAATGCAGGACGATTTGGTTACAACCCCCGGTGTGTGCCTTGCAAACACCAGCTACCTGCGTGACTTCTTTAAGACAAATAAGGTGCAGGTGCATCTTGAAACAGCCCTTTGCTCCATTGAAGATGGCGGCGTAACAGTTAAAGATAAAAACGGCAAGGAATTTAAAATTGATGCCGACAGCACAATTATGTCGGTTGGCTATAACCCCAACCCTATTGCAAAGAAGAGCGGCAAGGTGCACGTTATCGGCGATGCTAAAAAGGTGGGCAACTTAAGAACTGTTATATGGGGAGCATGGGATGTATGTATGAAGCTGTAAGCTTCATACATACATCAACTGAGTTTGCCATAAATGGCAAGTGAAGTTATCTTCGATAGTGAAGTTGCCTGACGGCAGTGAAGTTTCGGCTAACGCCGAAGTGGCAAACTGAACTTCACTTTCTGTGTGGGATATACAGAAAACTTCACTGTGAGTTTACTCACAACTTCACTTTTGCGACAGCAAAAACTTCACCAATAACACTTTACAGTTACCCGATTAAAGTGACTTGACACGATTGAAAGGAGCAATTTTATGGCTATGATTTTAACCGATGAACAGCAGGCGATACTTAACGGCTCTAAAGGCGAAACAATGGCAAAGGTTATGAAAACCCTTGTAATGTACGGTGAAGCCTTCGGTGCTGAAAAGTTGGTGCCTGTTACAAGCAAATACAACCATCTTGTTACAAGCTTCGGCTTAAAGATGATTACACCTGTTTATAAGCTTATGGACGAGCTTATCGAAGCAGGATTAACCTCGAGGCAGAAGTTTTCCATGGACCCTCGTCCCGTTGACAAAAACGTGCCTGCAAACTTTTTACAGAACATTATTTTTAATAAAATAATGTACACAAAACAGGACTTTTACGAAACTCAGCTTGAAAAACTTGGTCTCATGGATAAAAACGCTTTTACCTGCACCTGCTACATGGACGAGGTAGGCAACAAGCCCGAAAAAGGCGAGGTTTTAAGCTGGGCGGAAAGTAGCGCCGTTGTTTATGCAAACAGCGTTTTAGGTGCAAGATGTAACCGAAACAGCGGCATTATCGACATTATGGGCTCCATTGCAGGCTACGTGCCTTACTTTGGCTTACTCACCGACGAAGGCAGAACTGCCACATGGGTTGTTGAGGTTAAAACCACAAAGAAACCCGATGCGCAGCTTTTAGGCAGTGCTATCGGCATGAAGGTTATGGAAGATGTGCCCTATGTTAAAGGCATGAATAAATACCTCGGAGAAAAGCTTGACGATGCAGCATGCACCTATCTTAAGGACTTTGGTGCGGCAACAGCCTCTAACGGTGCGGTTGGTCTTTATCACATCGAAAACCTTACCCCCGAAGCAAAGGAATTGGGCGAGAGCTTAATTGCACCCGATGCACGTGTTTATGTTGTTGACGATGCGGAACTGGAAAGGGTAAAGAGCGAATATCCCGTTGTGTGGAAAAACAAGGATGCTAAGCCCAAGCTGTGCTTTATCGGCTGCCCCCACATGAGCCTTCAGCAAATGAAGGACTGGACAGACAGGGTGGAAAATGCTCTTAAAGAGGCAGGCAACAAAAAGGTGCTTGTGCCCACTGTTTTTACAGCGGCACCCGATGTACTCGAGGCTTTTAATAAGACAGAATATGCTGACCGCCTTAAAAAGACAGGCGTTATAACAAGCTATATTTGCCCTCTTATGTACATGAACAACCCCCTTTGCGGCTCCATGCCTGTTATAACCTGCTCAAATAAGCTCCGTACATATTCAACAGCAAGATTCTACTCTGAGGACGAAATCCTCGTTAAAATTACAAAGGAGGGGAAGTAACATGAAAACATTCAAAGGACGAGTTATTGCACCCGGCACCTGTGAAGCAGAAGCCTTAGTTACGCATGGCGGCTTGAACACACTGGCATCTTTCCAGAAGGCGTTGCAGTTTGGTGACAAAAAAACAACCTGCTCCGACCAGAACAACCCCGACCTTTACGGCAAGCAGATGCTTAATAAAGCTCTCTGCCTTCCGCAGACAATAGGCTCAACAACAGGCGGCATGGTAATTTACTGTGCCTGTGCAATGGAGCGCCAGCCAGCCTGTATGCTGTTTAGTAACCCTATTGACTCCTTAGCAGCGGCAGGAAGCATTCTTGCTTCTGTTTGGCTTGACAATGTAAATATGCCCGTTGTGGACTCTTTAGGTGACGAATTCCTTAACTATGTTAAAGAAGGCATGACAATTAAAGTAAAAGAAGACGGAATTGTAGAAGTTGAATAAGTGCAGAATGCAAAATGCAGAACGCAGAGTTAATGAAACAACCCGAGCAAAAATGCTCGGGTTGAATTTTTTGTGCTGATATTCAACAGTTAGGTTATTGCACCAGTGGGGACGTACACTTTTGGTGCAAATTTGTTCCAAAAGTGTACGTCCCCACTGGTGCGTTTAGTTAAAGTTCTGTGAATATTTCTGATATGCTTCGCTGACCTGGTCTTCTCCCGCGTATTTTGTTGGCGGAATGTCCTTTGGGTCAAGCTCGTAATTGAGCCAGCCTATAATGTCACTTTCTTCCCGGGCGATGGAGAGAAAGTCAATTTTTAAATTGGGGTTTGTGCATTCGTGAGCATGGTTGTAGTATTTTGTGCCAATTTGCTTCTGGCTGTTCTGAAGCTCTTTTATAATTTGCGTTTTGTCCATAATGTACCTCACTTTAAATAACCCAAAAGGGTATTATAGTGCTTTTCGTGCACGTCGGCAACATGGTTACACTTGTCACGAAGGGAGGCATCGGAGCAGCTTTCCGCATAGGAGCGGTACTTTGCAACAAGCATCTGCTCGGCTTCAAGCTGGTCTTCAATGGCATAAAATTCTTTAAGGGATACATTTACCATAAAAATCACATCATCCTTTCCTTTGTAGTTTTCCCTTGGAAGGGGTTAATATTCATAGGTTAAAAAGTTTTTTGAATCGGTTACAACAATCATGTAGCCCTCACGCAATACCGCATAGGCAGACAAAGGCAAAAACGGGTGAGGCTCGTTTTTAATGTCGCATTCAATGGCGATAGCTGTTTTGTTATCCTTGGTGCCGTAGTAGTATCTGCCATGAAGCATGAAGGCATCGTAAAAGCACTTATGGCTCAATATGTAGCGCACGGAAAGGTTTTCCGAGGGGAATGCCTTGGAGGTAATCTCCTGCCAGCTGTAGCCGTCGTTAAAACTAAAAATGGGCTCGCTTTTTTTTGTCAGGGAGGGTTGTTCCTTAAAAAGTGGGGCGGTGTTGAACTTGCCGTAGAACATCTGCCGTCCGCTTTGGGTTAAAAGGATGCCGTCGAAGGCAGTGGTGTCAATTTCTTTTTTTAACATTCCGTTGACAAGGTTACCTATTTCTATGGTTTTGCTGCCCGTAAGCCATGCCTTTAAACAGCCCGAAACACCGTACACCCGTATGCTTATGCTCTTTTCATCCACATATGCTTTTGCTATCCCGAAGGAATTGAGACTCTTTAATTCGATTTCATTTTTTATCATATTGTCACTCCTTTTGTACATAAATATGTATGGAGTATTAAAAAATATGAACAAAAGTTGAATTTAGTGGTAAAAATATTAAATAGGGGTTGAAAATGGAAAAGTGCTGTGTTATTATATTAGCAGTCTCGAGCTGAGAGTGCTAAAAATGATAATTTATATAAATTGGAGGTAATTAAAATGACAATTAAACCTTTAGCAGACAGAGTTGTTGTTAAAATGGCAGAAGCCGAAGAAACAAAGACTACAAGCGGTATTGTGCTTACAGGCAGCGCAAAGGAAAAGCCTCAGTATGCTACAGTTGTTGCAGTTGGCCCCGGTGGCGTAATTGACGGCAAGGAAATAGTTATGGAAGTTGAGGTAGGCGACAAGGTTATCCTTTCTCAGTACGCAGGTAGCGATGTAAAGGTTGACGGCGTTGAATACAAAATTGTTAAGCAGAGCGATATTTTAGCAAAGCTTGTATAAGCAGTTTTATTAAGTGCAGAGTGCAAAGTGCAGAACGCAGAATGAAGGATAAAACTCGATAAGTCGAGTTTTTACATTGATGCACCTGTCGGTGCAATTTATGCTTGCAAAGCAAGCAATTAATGACGGCGAAGCTGTCAAATTATGCACAAAGTGCAAATCATTTCTGGCGAAAGGAAGATTATATTATGGCAAAGGAAATTTTATATGGTGAAAATGCAAGAAAAGCCTTGGAAAGAGGCGTTAATCAGCTTGCAGATACAGTAAAGGTAACACTTGGCCCCAAGGGCAGAAATGTTGTTCTTGAAAAGAAGTTCGGCGCACCCCTCATCACAAACGACGGTGTTACAATTGCAAAGGAAATTGAGCTTGACGACCCCTTTGAAAACATGGGTGCACAGCTTATAAAGGAAGTTGCTTCCAAAACAAACGACATTGCAGGTGACGGTACAACAACAGCAACACTTCTTGCTCAGGCACTTGTTCGTGAAGGCTTAAAGAACGTTGCTGCAGGCGCTAACCCCATGGTAGTGCGTAAGGGTATACAGAAGGCTGTTGACTTCTGTGTAGAAGCCATCAAGCAGAGTAGCGAAAAGGTTAAGGGCAAGGAAGACATTGCTCGTGTTGCAACAGTTTCTGCTGCAGATGAAACTGTTGGTAACCTTATTGCGGACGCTATGGACGAAGTAGGTAACGATGGCGTTATTACAGTTGAAGAAAGTAAAACGAGCAAAACAGAAAAAGAAGTTGTAAAGGGCATGCAGTTTGACCGCGGCTATCTTTCTCCCTACATGGTAACAGACACAGAAAAGATGGAAGCCGTACTTGAAGATCCCTTCATTCTTCTTACAGATAAGAAAATTTCTAACATTCAGGACATTTTGCCTCTTTTAGAGCAGATTGTACAGAGCGGTGCTAAACTCTTAATTGTTGCAGAAGACATTGAAGGCGAAGCTCTCACAACCTTGGTTGTAAATAAGCTCCGCGGCACATTTACATGTGTTGGTGTTAAGGCACCCGGCTTTGGTGACAGAAGAAAGGCAATGCTTCAGGATATTGCAATTTTAACAGGCGGTACAGTAATTAGTGACGAGCTTGGCTTAGACCTTAAGGAAACAACAATGGATATGCTCGGCCGTGCTCACCAGGTAAAGGTAAGCAAGGAAACAACCGTTATTGTTGACGGCTACGGTGATGCACAGAAAGTAAGCGACAGAGTAGGTCAGATCAGACGTGAATACGAAGAATCCACCAGTGAATTTGACCGCGAAAAGCTCCAGGAAAGACTTGCTAAGCTTTCAGGCGGTGTTGCAGTTATTAAGGTTGGTGCTGCAACAGAAACAGAAATGAAGGAAATGAAGCTTCGTATTGAAGATGCTCTTAATGCTACAAAGGCAGCTGTTGAAGAAGGCATTGTTGCAGGTGGCGGCACAGCTTACATCAACATTATTCCTGCTCTTTCCGAAATGGTTGAAGAGCTTGAAGGCGACGAAAAGACAGGTGCTAAGATTGTTCTTAAGGCACTGGAAGAGCCTGTTAAGCAGATTTGTGCTAACGCAGGTGTTGAAGGTGCAGTTGTTGTTGAAACAGTTAAAAATGCAGAAAAGGGCATTGGCTACAACGCACTTACAGACGAATACGTAAACATGCTCGCTGACGGTATTGTTGACCCTGCAAAGGTAACAAGAAGCGCACTTATGAATGCGGCAAGCGTTGCAAGCATGGTGCTTACAACAGAAAGCCTGGTTGCAGATAAGCCCAAGGAAGCAGACGCAGCGGCAGCAGCGGCTGCAGCAGCTGCACAGGCAGCTCAGATGGGCGGAGGAATGTATTAATATTTGCCTATAGCAAATGCGATATTTCAAAGCTTGCTTTGAAGCGATATAAAAAGGTGACACCTTATGGTGTCACCTTTTTGCGATATGTGCTTTTGGCACGCGATATGCCCTGTGGGGCGTTGGAAAAATATATCGCCAAAAATTAATATCGTAGGGACCGGCGTCCTCGACGGTCCGATTGGTAAAAAGACGCCTTAGTAAGGCGTCTTTTTTGTATTGAAAAAAAGTGACAATTCGTGTAAAATATACTAAAGAGGTGTTAATATGAAAAAAGTTATAGCTTTATTATTGATATTTGTGATGCTGTTTGCATTCTGCCCGTCGGGCTTGGCCATTGAAAGCCTGTCCGACCCTATTATTTTTACCTGGGCATGGGGCGCAAACAAAATCGACACAGATAACTCTCTTACCATAGTAAGCTGGTCGGGCGGAAGCAATGCAAGCTACCGCAGCGGTTTTATTGTGTATGATTTACCCGAGGGCTTTACCTATGAAAGCGTTAAAAGTGAGGTTATAGCCTCCTTTGCAATTAATAAGGCAACACTTAACAATGGTACAAGTCAGGCACCTACGGCAGCTGTTGTTATGGTTGACGGCGATAAGGTAAAGGAAGCCTACAGCTTAAAAAGTGGTGCAAATGCAACCGCACTCCTTAAAGAGGCAAAGAACGACGGTGTGCTGCTTGGCACATATAAAATAGGGCAATACCCCAGAACAAGCCGAATTAAAAACGCTAACATAAATGCTTTTTTTGAAAAGCATCCAAATGTTAAAAGCATCGGCTTTTATGTGACAAACCTTGCAAGCGATGGTTATAGTGGCACCACTAATGGTATTGCCAGTGCAATAAGTGACGTTGAGGTTAATTTTACGGCGTATAATAATTATGCCAACGCAACTGTAAACATGGTTGACGATAGTGGCAATGTGCTTAACACGCTTTTTGTTCGTGGCAGCATAGGCTCAGCTATTGAAATTCCCGAAACAATCGAAAAGAACGGCACAATCTGGGTGAGAGACAATGAAGATAGCTACTATCTTGCTGATAATACAGGCACAATAACAGTTACCTATCATGATGATAAGGGAGACAGGGAAAAATACGTTACCGTTATTGAAAACATGGCAGAGGAGCTTTTGAAAAACCCCGTTAGCGAGAAAATAGCTTTGCCCACTGAATACGTTGCAGATGATGGCTTTGTGATTAATATTGAGTGGTATTCTGAAGACGAAAGTGTTGTTGCCCCTGACGGAACCATTTTCCAAGGAACAGAGGTGCAGACAACCAAGCTTTATGCCCGCCTTTGGATTGGTGACTATACAAGTGTTGAAACAAAAAAGTTTATTGTAACCGTTCTGCCCATGGCAAGTGGCGAAACAGACCAAGCGCTTCTTTATGCAGAAAACTTCACTTCTCATGTGGAAAACCGTGGCAACTTTGCAAGCGAAGGGTTAGCAGTTGACGTTAGTGTAGCGGACGAATTTACCATAAGCGCCCATGTGCGTGTTGACGATACATCAAAGGGCGGCACAATTTTTGATATAAGCGGAAGAAGGCTTACGATAGCTGACCTGCCCGCAGTGGAAGAGGGAAAATGGTATCATGTTGCCTTGACAAATTCTACCCTTTATATTGACGGTGAAAAGGCTTGCGATATTGAAACAACTATCATGGGCGAAGATAGCTATATTGGCGAATACACCGGTAAAATGGATAATTTTTATGTGTACGACAAAGCGTTTTCTCAATCGGTTGTAAAATCTCTTTCCGAAGAGGAGTACGATTCTCCCGAGATTGAAATTGTGTCGGCATATGTTATAGAAGGGCTTGACAGCGTAATTGTCAGAGTGGCAACAAAGGGGTATACAGGCTGTGCAACCGTGTTGGCTTTTTCGGATGTTGATAACGTGCACCATAGCGGATATGCAAAAAAAGAAATTGATGATACTCTTACTGTGTTTACACTTAACGTGCCCAATATGGGAGGTAGCCTCAGTGCAGACAACACCTATGTAATGCTGTGGGATAGCATTACAGGACTGAAGCCTCTTGGAGAAAAACAGACCGTTGACAGAAGCTTTGATTTCGGCTTTGATTATACGCATCCCGATAATCATATGCTTTCTAATACTTTTACCCTTATGAACCCCAATACAAAACTTTATCTTACAAGCGAAGGTTTAAGCCAAAGGAGTACTAATGGCTTGTGGACAGGATGTATAGGCAAAGAAGGCTATTATTACCTCAAAAACGAAAACGGCAACACAATTGACGGTAACTTTACCTTTGAACAGGTGGAGGACAATATTTACAAAATTAAAAATAATGATGCGGGAACATACATTACCTATGGCGGAAACGACGAGTGGATGCTTAGTATTGTGTCGTACAATGATGTATCGAAAGCTTTTGCAAGTGAAGGCTTTTTCCTTCTGACAGAAAACGAGCGAGAACGGCTTTACTCTGTAACCGCTCAGGCGCTTAATGAGAGCGTTGCAAGGCGAAATAAGCTTAAAGAAATAATAAATAATGGCTATTTTGACCTTGACGGTTATTCTCAGGCAGAAGAGTTGCGAAAGGTTTTTGGTTTTACACCTACGTATCAGATAAATCGTGATGTTAATAAAAACACAACAGGAATAGAAACAAGGTATTCATTATCGGATATTGAGTGGACAACATATTCCGATATGAACAATAATTCCAAAAGCGGATATACAGCAAAAGCTGTGTATGCACATGCTGAGGATGAACAGGAAATCCAAATATTTGCCAGAAGCCGCAGTAGTGTGGAAAGCATTGCAAAGGGCTTAAGCTATATGCCGTATCAGTTCATAAAACCCTTGAAAACAGTAATTGATTACAACGCATCCAATAATCAGTTTAAGGCAGAGACGAGCGTAATTTATGTTGAAACCAACTACGAGGTTACGGCAACCGGCTTTGCAATAACAGGGGCACATGAGCTGGGTCACATTGTGGATTTTGCAGGCTTTTGGATAAGCTCCAACGAAGATTATACAAATGCGAGAGAGACAGACTGTGCAGTGCTTTCGGGCTATGCTGAAACTGCCAGAAGCGAAGACTTTGCAGAGTTTTGTCAGTTTATAATTTCCTGCTCGGGAGACGGGGAAAAGCTCAGACAATTACGAGCAATGTACCCCGGAAGATTTGATGCAGTTTGCAAGGGATTGTGCCAGCTGTATGGCGAATGTTATTTAAAATAAAAGAGGTGAGCAAATGAAACAGTGGATTTCGGTATTATTAATATGTATACTGCTTTTGGGAATGAGCACTGTTTCATTTGCCGCTGAGCGAACCATTCTTGCTTTAGGCGACAGCATTTCTGCCGGCTATGGGCTTAGTGACCGTGAAGGAGAGTGCTTTGTGAGCCTCATAACCCTCACGGGCGACACAATTATAAACAAGGCTGTGGACGGCAATAAGGCAACGGATATTATCTCGCAGCTTACAGATACTGAGAACGAAAACTATATAACCACCGAGGCTATTGAGACTGCTGATATTGTTACCATTACCTGTGGCGGTAACGATATGATGGCTCTTTTGTACGAAAAAATTGCCATTGAATACCAAATAGTTCACCCCAGAAAGCAGAAAATAACCGCAGATGAGGTTTTGGGCAAGCTTGCCCAGGGCAATGTGTATGCAATTGCTGCAGCCATACATGTGCTTGATATAGAAGATGATGCCTATTACATGAACGACGGCGAGTTTGAGGTAAGGCTTAGTGTATTTATTGAAAACCTTTTGTGGATTACAGAATATATCCATACCATAAACCCCGAAGCCCAGATTTTTGTTGCAACACAATATAACCCCTATGTGGAATTTGAAAATTCTTCAGGGCTTAAGGTTTTGTATTTTGGCATGGAGGACGGAGCAACAAGGCTGAATGCGGCAATAATGGAAAATGCCGAAAAGGGCGGCTATAAGGTATGCGATGTTAAAGCTGCCTTTGACAATTATACCGGCAAAGAAGATTTGTATAACGCAAACCCCGATTTGGACAATATTAACCTCGATTTTCACCCCTCAAAGGCAGGTCATGAGGTTATTGCCGCTGTTTTTGATGAAGCAATTAACAATGTTCACCGCCTTGGGGTAAGAAATAGTGACGGTACATATTCACTTCCTAAAAACGTGGTGGGGTATTACATAACCGGTGGCGACGGTAACACACAATTTGTTGATGCAGGCATATATAATAAAAACCAAGGCGACTATGTGGAAGCGGTTTATATTAACGCATCAATGGTTGATGGCGCACAGGTAAAGCTAAAAGGCAGCGGGTTACGCTTTTTGATAGCCGTTGACCGAAGTGAGTTTGATGCAGCCGTCTACGGCGTGAAGCTTTTTGCAGAGGGCAGCGTGGAGGAAGTGTTTGTTGAAGCAAATGCATGGCAGACAGATTCCTTATTTACCGTTGCAATTGAAAACATAACAGAAGAAAACTACAGCCGTAATTACACCGCAATGCCTTTTGTAAAAGTGGTGTACGATGACGGAACCGAAAGGGTAATAGTGGGCACACAGTCCGTTACAAGAAGCATTCATACCGTTGCAAGTGGGCTTCTTAATAAGGGCGGGCTTGATGAAGTAACAAAAAGTGCTCTTGAAGAGTATGTGAAAAATATGGAATAGAAAAAGTTCATTCACTCAATGTTGGATGAACTTTTTTTGTTGTAATTATTGACAAGAATGCCGTTTTCTGATAAAATTAGGTTGCGACCGAGAAAGACATTAAAGGAGGATTAAGGTGTGATTAACAGTATAATAGAAAGAAATAACAGAATTTCACCCTTAACGGAAAGTGAAAAGAAAATAATTGCTTCGGCGGTTAAGCTGTTTTTACAGAACGGATATTCGCAAACAACCCTTAAAATGATAAGTGCTGATTGCGGACTAAGGCAGGGTACTATTGCATATCATTATCATACAAAGGAGGATATGCTCAGGCACCTTATAGAAGAGCTGATGGATTATCATTCTGATGTTATTGAGGACACCCACGAAGAAACAGAGGATGAGCTTTTTTCCTATGCTATGGAAATTGCGGTGCAGATAGCCCTTTGTGAAAACGACAGAAAAGCCTGGGATATTTACTATTCTGCCTACAGCCACCCGCATACCTTTGAGCATATTAAAAACTGGGGTGCAAAAAAGAACTACATGCTTTTTAAAGAACGATTACCCCATTGGTCGGAAAGCGATTTTCGTAATATTGAAAACATAACAAGCGGCATGGAGCTTTCGGCGCTGACTTCGCCCTGTGACCGCTATTATACATTGAAGGATAAAATCAATTTAACAATTGATTCCATGCTTAAAATATACGAAATTCCCAAGGAGGAAAGGGAAAAGGTTTTGGAAAAAATTGAAAATTTTGATTGTGAAAAAATCGGCAATGAGCTTTTTGAAAAGTTTGTGAGCAGGTTAAAAATAGAGGAGGATTAAAATGAAAAAAATATTAGCGATTATTATAGCTTTAACTATGGTTATAAGTATTGTGCCATCATTCAGTCTTATGGCAAGTGCGGCAGATGCAGTAAGCTATATTGACTGCTATTGGGATAGTACAAATAAAACACATGTCAGCAGGACAGAACAGGTGGAGGAGTACACCGTACTGACAGAGGAAAACATACAAACCCTTACAGACGGCTGGTATGTGTTAAAATCCTCATTAACTGCGGATAACCGCATTGAAGTAAACGGCAATGTGCATATTGTTCTGTCAGAGTATATGATTCTCAATGCTAATGAGGGCATACATGTTCCCGAGGGAACAAAGCTTCACATTTACGCACAGTCAGCCATTGAAGATACAATGGGACAGCTGTTTGCCGGTTACATTGAAAAGTCGGCAGCAATAGGCGGTAACTACAATGGAAATTTCGGCACTATTGTTATAAACGGTGGTAAAATAACAGCGAGAGGACATTACAATGCGTCAGGCATTGGCGGAAGCTATAAGAGTAACGGCGAAAGTATAACAATAAACGGTGGCATAATCGATGCCGAAAGCATGGGCTATGCAGCTGCTATCGGTGGCGGAGGCAGCGGAAACCTTGAGGCGTTAACAATAAACGGCGGAAAAATAAGAGCCTTCTGTTACGTTAACGGTACGGGTATCGGAGCTTGTGATGGCAGGGCAGATGTAACGATAAATGGCGGCACCATAGATGCATCGGCAGAGCGTGGCGCCGGTATAAGCTCCGAAATTATAAATATCAACGGCGGTGAAATTAATGCCAGCACTACCCAAAGTGGTGGTGAGGGCATATCAGGTAAAGTAACTGTTACAGGTGGCAAGGTAGTTGCCAACGGTTCACTCAGCTATGTCGGTATTGAAGGTGAACTAATTGTTCTGGGTGGCACTGTTGAAGCCTGTATCCACGGTAATGTAACAATTAAGGACGGAACCGTTACAGCAACGGGCGAAACAAAGGCGGCTATCGGTGGTGACAACATAACCATTGAAGGGGGCACGGTAATTGCAACAAGTACATTGGACTGTGCGGCTATCGGTGGTAATGCTGACTATAATGGCGGTAATATAACAATTTCAGGCGGTAATGTTACCGCAAAATGCGA
>JAFQLL010000036.1 GCA_017414645.1 Clostridia bacterium
ACTCTTCTCTAATCATTGTTTTACTAATATCCTTCCAAGGCATACAATCAACTCCTTTGTATGCCTTTATTGTATCAGATTTGTAAACCATGTGCTCGAACAATCTGTAAACTATGTTATCACACCAAACAGGAATCGGAATCCCCCACGCTTTTGGTACTTTTGGCATCAAAAGTACATAAGAAGTCACACTCTGTGGCAGTTGTTTTTACCGCTAAGCTTTTTACGTTTAAAAAGGTGCCTTTTGGTTGCATGGCAAGGTCTGGGACGAAATGCCACTTCTCTTTACGCTATCATGTACTTGAAAGGAGAAATTATATGGACACAAAAAAAGTTATTTTTTACCAAAAGTATTTTGACATGGCGGAGGAGTTGAGCGACGAGCAGTTTGGCAGGGTAATAAGAGCCATAGGCTATCTTTTTATCCATGGCGACGAAAGCCTGGTAAACAAATTTTCCTTAGCTGAAAAAGTTCTCTACAAAACCATAAAGGTTGAGGTGGAAGCCAACTGGGAAAAATACGAAAAAGCCTGCGAAAGACGCCGTCAGGCAGGAATCCTAAGTGCGCAAAGAAGGAGAGAGGCTGAACAATTGTTAGCATTTGTTAACAATAATAAGAACAAAAAGGAGAATAAGAAAGAAAAAGAGAATAAAAAAGAAAAAAAGAATAGAAAAGAAAATATGAATATGAATGAGAAAGAGAATATGAATGAAAAAGAAAATAGCAATAATGCATTCATTGACCTTTCTGTTTCCCCCGAAGAGGCTGAACGGTTGTGGAAAAAGTACAGAGAAATGCGTGCAGCTGCCAGAGAAGAGCAGGATGAGGCTATTTAGAAAAACATCTAAATAGTTATTGACAAGAGCCCTTGCAGGATATATAATCTATTTAGAAACTTTTCTAAATACTAAAAAGGGAGTGAGCAGTATGGGCTTGAACGAAACCATGAAAGCACTAAGCGACCCTGCAAGGCGCGACATACTCTTAATGCTCAGAGAAGGCAAAAAGTCAGCAGGGGAGATTGCCGAGCATTTTAACCTTACAGGGGCAACGGTTTCCTACCATCTTGCAAAATTAAAAGGTGCCGACTTAGTAAGCGAGGAAAAATACAAAACTTTGTTTACTACAATCTCAACACCTCGGTTTTTGAAGAGGTGCTCACCTGGATATATCAGTTAGGAGGCAAAAAAGAATGAAACTAATTAAATGGAAAACTCTTTTAATAACAAGCCTTGTGTGCCTTGTTCCCATTCTTTTCGGTGTAATGCTCTGGAACTATTTGCCCGACAGCATTGCAATCCATTTCGACATTAATAACAACCCCGACAACTTTGCCCCCAAGGGCGTGGCAGTTTTCCTTCTGCCTTTTATGATGGCGTTTATGCAGGCTTTCTGCTGTGTTGTTAACGATATTAACTCCGCAAAAAAGGGCGAGGTTAAAAAGTTTGAAAGGGCAGTAAAGTGGATTATTCCCTCCATGTCAATAATTCTGCAGGCAGTAACCTTTGCTTTTGCCTTGGGCTTTATGGTCGACATAAGGCGTGTTGCGGCTTTTATTGTGGGCGTGGTGCTTATTCTGGTGGGTAACTATATGCCTAAGCTTAATTACGTTAAAAACCGCAATTATGAACCGGACACCGCCCGTAAAATAAACCGCTTTATGGGCTTTGGCAGCGTTATAATGGGTGTGCTCTTTTTAATAAGTATCCTTCTGCCTCCCGTAGCAACAATCTGCGTTCTGGTGCTTTTGGTGCCTTATGTAATTATTAGCACCGTTTACGGCATAAAGGTGGGAAAGGGTAAATAACATGAAGCTTTTATTTGCGCCCTTAGAGGGCATTACAAATTATGTGTACCGAAACACCCACAACGAAATGTTCGGTAATTTAGACGAATATTATTCGCCCTTCATAACCCCCAGCGAGGACGATAAGGTAAACAGAAAGGGTCTTAACGACATCATTCCCGAAAACAACCCCAATATTGTAATAAAGCCCCAGGTTTTAACAAACAGCGGCGAGGCGTTTTTAAAATTTACCGAAAAGATTAAAAACGTTGGCTACGACGAGGTTAACCTTAACTTTGGCTGCCCAAGCCAGACCGTTGTAAAAAAGGGCAAGGGCTCAGGCATTTTAAAGGACCCCTATAAGGTGGACGAGCTTTTGTACAAGGTTTTTGAGGAGCACCCCATGAAAATTTCCGTCAAAACAAGAACAGGCTTCCTTGAGGGCAGCGAAATGGACACACTAATTGACATTTACAATAAATACCCCTTGGAGCTCTTGATTATACACCCCAGAACACGGAGCGATTTTTATAACGGCATGCCCGACTTAGAGGTTTTCAAAAAGGCTTTTTACAGCTCCAAAAACCCTGTTTGCTATAACGGCAATATCAACTCTGTGGAGGAATATGAAAAAATAAAAGCCATGTTCCCTGAGCTTGACTTCATAATGCTTGGCAGAGGGCTTATTTGCAACATGGCGCTCGGTCGTGAAATACGCGGCGGTAAAAGCATTACAACAGAGGAAATTGTTGCCTTTTCAAAGCGCCTTGCAGATAACTATCAGGCAACCTTACGCAGCGAAACCTTTACCCTTAATAAGCTCAAAGAGGTATGGATGTATATGATACAACAATACCCCGAGGAAAAGAAAATTTTTAAAACAATACGCAAGGCAAATAAGCTTGCGGAATTTATCGGTGCAATTGAAGCTTTGCCTGAATTAAAATAGCAGTTTTGGGAATATTCCCAATATATACGTGTTGACATGCTTGTATATTTTTATTATACTGCAGTTGTAGGGCGCAAGCCTTAAATATACGAAAAGGAAGATACATCATGAAAAGAATTTTAACTCTTGCATTGGTTTTAATAATGGCTTTATCTTTAGCTGCCTGCGGCACAAATAAAGAGGCTGAAAGCTTAACCGTGGGACAAACTCTTCTTAAAGACTTTGAAGAAAGAGCCGAAAAGGAAGACGTTACAACCATTGCCGAAGGTCTTGTTACAAACGAAATTATTCAGTTTATGGGTGGCAGCATGAGTGTTGAACCCGGCTTTCTTACAGGCTTTGGCGAATACGAGGTTACAGGCTTCAGTGAAGGCGCTATGTTCTCTCCCATGATTGGCACAATTCCCTTTGTTGGCTACGTTTTTCAGCTTGAAGAAGGCGTGGATGCCGACGAATTTATTGCAAACCTTAAGGCTAATGCCGACCTTCGCTGGAACATATGCACCGAAGCTGAAGAAATGGTTGCAGGCAAAAAGGGCGACAAGGTTTTCTTTGTAATGTGCCCCACAGCCTTTGAAGAAACAGCCGAATAAAAAATACAGGCGAGCAAAAAAAGCTCGCCTTTTTTCATTAAGGAGAATGACATGCTTTTTTCAAGTATTCCGTTTTTGTACTACTTTCTGCCGATAGTTTTAATATGCTACTTTCTTGCACCGAAATGTTTAAAAAATGCGGTGCTTTTGGTGTTTTCATTAGCCTTCTACGCATGGGGCGAGCCAAGGTACGTTTTTTTAATGGCATTAACCATTATCGTGAACTATCTCATGGGGCTTTTAATTGACAAATACCAAGGAAAAAGGCTTTCAAAGCTCTTTCTTTTAATATCCTGCGTTTTTTCACTGGGCAGCCTTGCATATTTTAAATATGCCGACTTTTTCATTGCAAACTTCAATAGGGTAACAGGGCTTAATGTAAAGCTTTTAAACATTGCCCTTCCCATAGGCATAAGCTTTTACACCTTCCAGATTTTAAGCTACACCATCGATGTGTACCATAGAAACACCCCCGTGCAGAAAAGCATTGTGGCATTAGGCGCTTATGTAACCCTTTTCCCGCAGCTTATTGCAGGGCCCATTGTGCGCTATAGCGACGTTGAGAGGGAACTAAGAGAAAGATATCACAGCTTCGACAAAGTAGCAGATGGTATAAGGCGGTTTATTATTGGCTTGTCGAAAAAGGTAATTATCGCCAACAGCTTGGGCGAAATGTGCGACGCCTTTAAGCTTTCGGACGATAAATCCGTTCTCTTTTACTGGCTTTTTGCCGTCGGCTTCTCATTGCAGATTTATTTCGACTTCTCGGGCTACAGCGACATGGCAATAGGCTTAGGCAAAATTTTCGGCTTTAACTTTCTGGAAAACTTCAACTACCCCTTTATTTCAAAAAGCATTACCGAGTTCTGGCGCAGATGGCACATGTCCCTCGGCAGCTGGTTCCGCGACTATGTCTACATTCCCATGGGCGGTAACCGCGTAGGTAAGCTAAGGCTTTTTGTAAACATTTTCACGGTGTGGTTTTTAACAGGGTTCTGGCATGGTGCAGAATGGAACTTTATTGTGTGGGGGCTTTTCTTCGGTGTTTTGTTAACACTGGAAAAGTTCTTCTACGGCAAGCACCTTGCAAAACTTAAAGTGCTTAACCATATCTATGTTTTATTTGCAGTTTTAATAAGCTTTGTTATTTTCAGCGCCTCCAACATGGGCGAGGCAATGGAATATTTAGGCGGCATGTTCGGCTATGGCAATCTGCCCCTTGTTTCAAAGGACTTTATCTATAACGCAATAAGCTACGCATTTATAATAGCCCTTGCAATTATTGGCTCAACACCCATAGTTAAAGATTTGTACAATAAGCTGAAAGAAACAAAATGCAGCGTGGTGCTCAACGTGCTTGAGCTGCCTGTTCTTTTAATACTGCTTTTTGTTGTAACGGCATATCTTGCCGACGGGTCCTTCAATCCGTTCTTGTATTTCAGGTTTTAGGGGGTAGCAGCATGAAAAACAAAATAGTTACAATTGTGTTTGCCGTTGTGCTTTTTATGGTGTCGCTAACAGCCTTCTTCAAGCCTGTTGACAGCTACTCCGAAAGCGAAAGGCGACCTTTGGAAAAGCTCCCCGATGTAAGCGCGGAAAGCATTCTGAGCGGCTCTTTTATGGCAGGCTTTGAAAAATATGCCACAGACCAGTTCCCCGGGCGTGACTTTTTAAGGGGCTGTAAAGCTGCCTTTGCAACCAACGTTTTACAAAAGAAGGACAACAACGCCCTTTTTGTAAAGGACGGCCACATTTCAAAAATAGACTCTAATATTAACGAGCCAATGCTCGACTATGCAGCCTCTCTTTTTGAAAGGCTTACAAAAAAGCACGCAGAGGGCAAGGTTTATTTTTCCATTGTGCCCGACAAAAACTGCTACCTTACCAAAGAGAGCATATATCCCTCCATGGACTATGAAGCCTTTATTGAGCATATGAAACAAAAAACACCCTTTATGGAATACGTCGACATTACCCATCTTTTAGACCTTGACGATTATTACACAACCGACACCCATTGGAAGCAGGAAAACATTACCCACGTGGCAGCTTTTCTTGCAAATAAAATGGGAACGGATCTCACCAAGGATTACACCCAAAAGGAAATTGAAAGGGCTTTCTATGGTGTGTATCACGGACAGCTGGCTTTGCCCTTTAAAGCCGACAAAATGGTGTATCTCACAAATGATGTTATAGATAACTTTAATGTAACCTATTATAGCACAGGTGAAGGGGTAAAAGGCGATGTGTACAACATGAAAAAAGCACAGGGGAGAGACATGTACGAAATGTTCCTCTCAGGCTCAGAAAGCGTTGTTGTTATTGAAAACCCCAATGCAGAAAAGGATAAGGAGCTTGTTATCTTCCGTGATTCCTACGCATCGAGCATAGCACCCCTTATTGCCCAGGGGTATAAAAAAACCACCCTTGTTGACCTTCGCTACATGCAGTCAGCCTTTTTAGAAAGCTATGTTGATTTTGGCGGGGCAGATGCACTCTTTTTATACAGCACCTCGGTGTTAAACACAGCAACCTCAATGAAATAAAAAAGACGTGTCGGAAATGACACGTCTTTTTCACCTTATAGGAAATTGCGTATTTCCTATAAGGTGAAAAATAAATTTGATTTTATTGCCATGCGAGAATTTCCTCGCGAGGCTCGGAAAACGCATATGGCATTACAAAGTGTTTTCTCCTCTGTTTACCTTAATTGCAACTATCGTCAGAGAGTGTCGGAGACACTTTGTTCTTATAAGTATTTAACTACATCCTCCATGTTTTTAAACTGCGAATGCATGTCAATGGGTGCGGCATCCTCTGCCGGGTAGCCCATAACTAAAAGTGCAACGGGTACAATATTTTCCGGGATATTAAATTCCTCAACCATTTTCATGGGGTTAAAATGCATAACCCAGGTTGAGCCGATACCCAATTCAGTTGCTTCCATCATCATGTGTGTTGTAACAATGGATGCGTCCACAAAGCCCGAGTTTTCGCCGTCGTACTTTCTTGTCCAGCATTCGTCCTTATTGTAGCAAACAAGCATTGCAAGCGGTGCATCAAAGTGGCAACGGGTGCAATTCTTAAGCTTTTCAAGCCCTTCGGGGGACTCAATAACAAAAATTCTCTGAGGCTGATAGTTGCATGCAGTTGGTGCAACGTGGCCTGCCTTTAAAATCTTGTCAACTGCCTCTTTTTCAACCCTTTCATTTCTGAATTTGCGCACAGAATATCTTTCTTCTGCTAACTTTAAAAATTCCATTTTCAACACTCCTTTTTTAAAGTATATCACACCTTTCAAATTTCCGCAACCGTTTGACATGAAAAGTTTGCTGTGTTAAAATAATGATAATTAAGAGCTTTTTTAGGGAGTGACAAGTGTGAAGCTTTTACATAAATATTTAAAACCATACTACGTGCGAATGCTTGCAGGCTTTCTTATAAAAACAACGGGCACCTTAAGCGAATTGATGCTGCCCTTCATTTTAAGCCACATTCTTACAAATGTCATTGGCAAAAGTGTAAAAGAGGTTATCCTCTGGGGTGGTGGCATGATTGTCTGTTCTGCAATTGCCTGTGTTTTCAACATTACAGCCAACCGCATGGCATCAAAGGTATCGAGAAATTTTGCCGAGGAAATGCGGAGGGATTTGTTCGAAAAAACCTTGCATTTGTCAGCAAGACAGACCGACAAATTTACCATACCATCCCTTGAATCACGAATTACAACCGACACATATAACGTTCACCATTTTGTGAACATGATGCAGCGCCTCGGGGTGCGTGCACCCATACTTCTTATCGGCGGTGTTGCAATAACTCTTATCATGGATGCATATCTTTCCATGGTAATGCTTGCAATGCTTCCCCTCATTTTTGTAACGGTGTATTTCATTTCATCGAAGGGTGTGCCCCTTTACACCATGGTGCAGAAGTCTGTGGATGCAATGGTCCGTGTTGTGCGTGAGGATGTTCACGGCATTCGTGTTATAAAGGCCTTGTCCAAGGGCGAATACGAGCACCGCCGTTACGATAAGGTAAACCGTCGGCTTGTGGGGAACGAGGTAAAGGCAGGGGTTATAATGAGCAGCGTAAACCCCATTATGACACTTTTCATGAACCTGGGCTCTGTGGCGGTAGTGGCAATAGGTGCCTATCGTGTTACAGACTGCTTATCTACCCCCGAAACGGTTATTGCCTTCATGCAGTACTTTACCCTCATTTCCATGGCAATGATGTCCGTTACCCGAATTTTTGTAATGTATACAAAGTCGGCAGCATCTGCCAAACGAATAGCCGAGGTCATAAACACCGAAAAGGACATAGTTGTCCAAAGCAAGGAAAATTTTCCCGATATAAAAACCGATGCCCATATTAAATTCGAAAATGTAAATTTTTCATACAACGGAAAGCGCAATAATTTAAGCAATATAAGCTTCCAGGTTAAAAAGGGCGGCTCTGTGGGCATTATAGGTGCAACAGGCTCCGGTAAAAGCACCCTTGTAAAGCTTCTTTTAAGGTTTTACGACTGCGACCAAGGCGCAATATACATTAACGGCGAAAACATACGCACCATCGAAAAAAAGCGCTTTTGTGCCATGTTTGGCACAGTAATGCAACAGGACTTTTTGTATGCCGACACAGTTCAGGAAAACATAAAATTCGGCAGAAGCATTTCCCAAGAGACCATGGAAAGAGCAACAGCCATTGCTCAGGCAGAGGAATTTATAAAGGCCTTTCCCGAGGGCTTCGGGCACATGCTTTCCCAGCACGGCACAAACATTTCCGGCGGTCAGAAGCAGCGGCTTTTAATAGCCCGCGCTGTGGCAACAAGCCCCGAAATTCTCGTTCTGGACGACTCATCCTCAGCACTGGACTACAAAACCGATGCAGCCTTAAGGCGTGCTCTTAAAGAAGGCTTAAATAACACAACCACCGTTACCGTGGCACAGAGGGTGAGCAGTGTTAAAGACTGCGACCTTATAATTGTTTTAGAGGAAGGCAACATAATAGGCATGGGCAATAACGAATATCTTATGGAGCATTGCAAGGAATACAATGAAATAGCCCAGTCTCAGATGGGAGGTGCCTTCATTGATTGAGAAGAATGAAAAACGCGACTATAAAGGCATTTTCATAAGGCTGTGCGGCTATGTGCTCCGCTACTGGTTTTTGTTCGTGCCTGCAGTTATAATAACCCTTTTATCAAACCAGCTTTCCCTTTTGGGTCCAAAGTTTTCAGGCGATGCAATCGATGCCATCGCAAAGGTGGGTGGAGTGGATTTTGACAGCGTGTACCATAACGTTGGCATGATGCTTATCTGCTACGCCATGGCGGCTGTGCTAAGCTATGTGCTGGCGGTAATAATGCTTCATATAGGGCAGAAAATAGTGTACACAATGCGACGTGAGGTTTTCGAAAAGCTTACAAAGCTTCCCGTAGGCTATTTCGACACCCACGCTACAGGCGACATAATAAGCCGCATTTCCTACGATATCGACACCATCAATTCCACCCTGTCCCACGACCTTGTGCAGATAATGACAAGCCTCTACACGGTGCTTGGCTCCCTTGTTTTCATGTGGAATATTTCAAAACCGCTGATTATAGTTTTTGTAATAACAGTGCCCTGCGCAATTCTGTTCACAAGGTTCCGTTCAAAAACAATCCGTCCGCTTTTTTCCGAGCGAAGCAGAAAGCTGGGCGAACTGAACGGTTACGCCGAGGAAATGCTTTCGGGCAGCAGAACAATCAGCGCCTATGAAAGGGAAGGGGAAATAGGCGAAAGGTTCAACACACGAAATGCCGATGCCATGGATGCCTATTACCGTGCCGACTATTACGGCTGCACCATGGGTCCCACGGTAAATTTCATAAATAACCTTTCAATATCGTTAGTTATGATACTTGGCGGCATACTTTATCTGTATTCACAGAAGGGCATTGTCCCTGAGGGAACTCTTTTTTTCATAACACTGGGCGGTGTGGCACAGTTTGTTCAGTATTCAAGAAAATTTGCAGGCCCCATAAACGAGTTTGCAAATATCTTAAGCGAATTTCAGTCAGCCTTTTCGGCTGCGGAAAGGGTTTTCCGCATTATCGACGAAGCTGCTGAAACACCCGATAAGGAAAACGCAATTCACCTTACAAATGTTAAAGGCGACGTTAGTTTTGAGAAGGTGCACTTTGGCTACGTTCCCGAAAAACCTATTTTAAAGGGCGTTTCCTTTAATGCAAAAAAAGGCGAAACAGTCGCTATTGTAGGGCCTACAGGTGCAGGCAAAACCACCATAATCAGCCTTTTAATGCGCTTTTACGACACAACCGACGGCAGCATAAGGGTTGACGGGCACTCTGTTGGAGAGCTTACCCGAAAGTCCTTAAGAGGAGCCTACACAATGGTACTGCAGGACACCTGGCTTTTCTGCGGAACCATTTTCGACAACATTGCCTATGGCAGGAAGGGCGCAACAGAAGAAGAGGTAATAGAAGCGGCAAAGGCTGCACGCATTCATTCCTACATCGAAAGCCTGCCCGATGGCTACAACACAATTCTTACCGACGACGGCATAAACATATCAAAGGGGCAAAAGCAGCTTATTACCATTGCCCGTGCAATGATTTCTGATTCGCCAATGCTAATTTTGGACGAAGCCACAAGCAATGTGGACTCCCGAACAGAAATTAAAATTCAACAGGCAATGAGCGAGCTTATGAAGGGTAAAACCTCCTTTGTCATTGCTCACAGGCTGTCGACCGTACAAAATGCCGACAGGATTATTGTGCTGCAAAATGGCGAAATAACAGAAATGGGCACCCATAATGAGCTGATGGAAAAAGGCGGCTTTTACAGCAGTCTTTACAATTCGCAGTTTGGTTAAAAATGAAAACCTCTCAGCAAACTGAGAGGTTTTTTCGTTCATATAAATTTTACGGGAAGAGGGTCGCAATCCATGCTCTTTAAAATGTCCGACACTGACTGGCGCCCCTGAAGGCTTAAGAGCTTGCTTGTACCATAGGCAATAATTTTGCCTGCTTCATCTGTCATGGTAACCTCGCAGAGCACAATGCTTCTGCCTTCTTTAATGGCTGTAGCTGTGGCTATTAATTTGCCCGAGTATGCCATTGCAAGGTTTGTTACCTCCAAATCGAGGCTGGTAAAGCCACTGTCCTCGTCCTTATTGCAATAGGCTGCCCAATATGCGGCAGAGTCGATAAGCGAGGCGTAGCAACCGCCGTGCACACTGCCGAAGGGGTTAAGGTGCTTACTGTCAATGTCCATTTCAATTATGGAAAAGCCGGGCCCAAGGTCAACCAGCTTCATGTTTAAAAGCAACGAGTAGGGGCTCTGGTTAACAACCTCCTTAAGCTTTTCGATATGTAAAGGGTTTATTTTTCTTTTTTCCATAGTAATTCTCCTTAGCTTTTCTTATTACATAGGAAATTGCGCGCAGAATGTGCGCATATTTGCTTGTAAAATAAAAGTGTACCTTTTCGTCCCCCAAGATTGGGGGACCGAGGGGGTTGAAGTGTTAAAACACTTTTTTATTAAATTATATCATTGAATAACTATAAATTCAATGATATAATTGTGTTATGATAAAGAGTATTATTTTAAACGGACGAAAAATTGAATACAACCTTGAATATAAAAAGGTTAAAAACATTAACCTTCGCATTAAACAGGACGGCAGCGTGCACGTTTCAGCAAGCAAAAGAACACCTGTTTATGTAATTGAAGCGTTTATAGAGTTAAAGGCGCACCTTATTCTTAAAGCCGTCGACAATTGCAAAACGGCTCCTCCCACAGCACATTTCACCGAGGAGGAATTAAAAGCCTTTGTTTTAGCCTGCTGCGAAAGGGTTTACCCATACTATGAAGCCAAGGCCATAGAAAAGCCGCAAATTAAATTCCGCAGAATGGTTTCAAAATGGGGCTGCTGTAACACTTTGAAGAAAACCATAACCTTTTCAACCCTTCTTAAATATGCACCAAAGGAATGTGTGGAATATGTAATATGGCACGAATTTACCCATTTAATTGTGCCCAACCATTCCAAGGCGTTCTATCTTGAGCTTCAGAAGGTGTGCCCGAATTGGAAGGAATGCAGAAAGATAATGAAAAGCATAAACATACGAGAGGGAACCTGAGGGAGGCAAGCTTATGAAAATTAAAAATCCTATGCTGGTAGTAACGGACATTGACAGGTCGGTGGAATTTTATAAAAAAGTGTTGGGGCTTCATGTAATTATGGATTTTGGAGCAAACAAAACACTGACAGGCGGCTTAGTGTTGCAAACGCTTGAAACCTGGAAAAATTTTATAGGCACAGATGCTGTTTCGTTTGGCAGTAATAGCTCTGAAGTATATTTTGAGGAAGACAATTTTGACAGCTTCATAACCAAGCTGGAGAAGTGTGAGATAGAATATGTTCATCCTGTTAAGGAGCATTCCTGGGGTCAGCGGGTTGTAAGAATATATGACCCGGATAAACATATCATTGAGATTGGCGAAAACATAAAAGCAGTTTGCAAACGATTTCTGGATAGTGGTATGACAAAAGAACAAGTTGCAGAAAGAATGGATGTTCCAATGAAGTTTGTGAACGCATGCATGCGTTGAATTTCAATAGGTCGGACAGTTAAACAAATAAGAATTTGTAGAGGTGATTGTGTGGATAAAGAAACTCAAAAATGGCTTGTTGTTATTAGCATATCTATCGCAGTAATAGTTGTTTTGATACTCTTGCTTTCGGGATTTGACCTTAGTGGTTTCGAAATCCATAAAGGAATCAAGCTAAACTAAATGCCAATTTATTTCACCGCTTAAAACTCCACGGATAGTGGATTGCTTAATGCTGTTTTTTGCCCTACACTTAAAGCGAGAGGAGGTAATTTTTATGGATTTAACAAAAAACGGAAAGCTCCTTTGCGATTTAAGAAAGGCAAAAGGCTTAACACAGAAAGAGGTTGCCGAAATCTTAGGCGTTGTGCCAAAAACAGTTTCCAAGTGGGAAAGGGGCAACGGCTTTCCCGATGTGTCAACCCTTTCCGCCTTAGCCGACATTTTTAACGTAAGCGAAAGGGCTCTTTTAAGTGGCGAATTAAAGCAAAACAGGGAGGAAGCAGGTAACATGAAAAGAACAAAATTTTACGTATGCCCACATTGCGCACTCTTCATGCAGGGAACAGGGCAGGGAATGGTTACCTGCTGCGGCAAACAGCTGGAAGCCTTGAAGCCAAGGGCAGCTGATAGTGAGCACCATTTAACGGTTTCAGAAATAGAAGATGATTTTTATCTTGAGTTTAACCACCCAATGACAAAGGAGCACTACATAAGCTTCATTGCCTATGTGCGCTTTGACAGGGTGCTTACCCTAAAGCTTTACCCCGAGCAGGATGCGGCAGTACGCTTTCCCAAAATGCGTGGCGGCAAGCTTTACTATTACTGCAACAACCATGGCTTGTTTGAACTTAAAATTTAAAAGGTGATTTTATGAAAAAACTATTAATCTTGTCAATGCTTCTTTGCATGCTGCTACCCTCCTGTGCAAATAATACCAATGAAGGCACCAAAACCGAAAAAGGAGAAACACCAATGCATGAAATGATAACAGCAGAGGACGCTAAAAAAATAATGGACACCGAAAAGGACTTTGTCATTCTCGATGTAAGAGAGCAGGAGGAATTTGCCGAGGGGCATATAAAGGGCGCAATCCTTCTTCCGTACACCGAAATTGAAAGTAAAGCAGAAGCTGTGCTTCCCGACAAAGATAAGCTTATTTTAGTGTACTGCCGCAGCGGCAGGCGAAGCAAAATTGCAGCCGAAAGCCTTGTAAGCCTTGGCTACACTAACGTTAAGGAGTTTGGCGGCATTATCGACTGGCCCTATGAGGTAGTAAAATGAAAGGAGAAAAATTATGATTAATTTTATCTGTTACCCAAAGTGCACAACCTGCCAGAGGGCAAAAAAGTGGCTCGACGACAATAAGGTAGAATACACCCTTCGTGACATAAAGGAAAATAACCCAAGCTTAGAGGAGTTAACAGCATGGCATAAAACAAGCGGCTTGCCCTTAAAGAAATTCTTTAACACATCCGGACTTTTGTATAAGTCCATGGAACTTAAGGACAAGCTTCCTAATATGTCTGAAGAAGAACAGTTAAAGCTTCTTGCAACCGACGGCATGCTTATAAAACGCCCCATTGTAGTGGGCGAGGGCGTTGTATTAGTTGGCTTTAAGGAAAATGAATGGAGTGAAAAAGTGCAGATATAACAAAATATGTGCTCAGGAGGAAAAATGATGAAAAAGAAAACTTTAAGAGAACAAATAGGCTACCGTCTGGACTGCGTTATGTCACGGGGTCCGATTGCAATGTCAATAGCTTTATTCATAGTAACAGCTATTGCCGTAACAATAATAGGTGTGTTGGCATACTTTGTTAAGCAAGAGGGTGGGATAGCATATCAGATATGGACAAGCCTTATGCACACTCTTGATGTTGGTACACTTGCAGGTAATACGGTAGATAATGTTCCATACATATTATTAATGTTTATTGCCACCTTGTGCGGCATGTTCCTTACCAGCATTTTAATTGGTATTGTAGCAAGTGGCGTTGAAAGTAAGCTTAATGAGCTTCGTAAAGGAACTTCTGTTGTTCAGGAAGAAAACCATACAACAGTTATTGGCTTCAACAATAATCTTTTTTCCATTCTGAGTGAGCTGATAGAGGCTAATGCCAATAAGAAAAATGAGTGTATTGTTGTTTTGGGAGAGCAAACAAAGGAAGACATGGAGGAGGCTATTTCTTCGCACATTCCTAATGCAGGTCACACAAGAATTATATGTCGTAGCGGCAATATTCACGACACCTATTCTTTAAAGCGTTGTGCGGTCGAAGCGAGTAAATCGATCATTATTAATATTGAAGATGATGCCGAAACCGTAAAAACAATTCTGGCTCTTTCTGCATATCTGAAAGACAAAAACCTAGTCTGTCCGGAGTTACGTTTTATAGCGTCTGTAGACGACAGCCAATATGTTGAAACTGCCATGATAGCCGGAGAAGGTCGTGCAGAAATTATCTACGCTAAGGATGCGATTGCAAGAATCATCGCAAATACTTGCCGTCAGCATGGCTTGTCACAGGTTTTGACAGAACTGTTTAACTTCAGCGGTAATGAATTCTATTTTGAACAAATCCCCGAAATGGTTGGGAAAACGTTTAAGGAAGCTATGCTAAGCTTTTCCAATGCCGTATTAGTGGGCTTAAGCAATGAAAATGGAACAAAGCTGAACCCGGACATGAACACCATAATAGGCAAGAACGACAAACTCGTATTGTTGGAAGAAGATGACGGCGAATATCTTTTAAGCAAAAGAGAAAGCATTGATACAACCCATATTTGTACTGTCGATTATCTTGAGAAGAATGTAAGTAACAATTTGGTAGTAATAGGAAGCAATGACAAACTGCCAACTATTCTGGCCGAATACAACAAGTATATTAATAAGGGTACTGAGGTTGTTATTGTAGACGATGATTTTGACGAGAATAAGCTTGAGTCGTATGACAATTTGAAAATTTCTGTATATCCCGAGGTTGTTACAAAAACACTTCTTAGAAATATACTGGATAAAGATTTCAATAATATTTTATTATTGAATGACGATAGTCAGGACTCGGAAAGCTCAGATTCTCAAACCCTATTACGTTTAATCTTGCTTAGAAATATTTCAGATACAGAAAATAAACATTTTGCCATTACTACAGAAATGCGTAGTGCGGAAAATCAGCGCTTGGCTTCTCAGGCACGTGTTGATGACTTCGTCATCGGGTCAAATTTTGCCAGCCTGATAATGGCACAGGTTTCCGAAAACCCGAAATTAATATCTGTAATCGATGAATTGCTGGACGAAAGTGGCTCGGAATTATACATGAAGCCCGCAGTTAATTATGTTAAACCCGGAAAGCCTGTAAATTCCTATGTATTAACAGAGAGCGCAGCACGAAAAGGCGAGGTTTATGTTGGATATAAACTCACAAAAGACACGAATGTTATTGTGAATCCTAATAAAGATGATTTGATTACATTTGAAGAAGGAGATCAACTTGTTGTAATTGCTGAAAACTGATTGAATGAACGGCGAGGGCTTTGTATTAGTTGGCTTTAAAGAAAATGAATGGAGTGAAAAACTATGAGAAAAAATTTTGGAGCAAAAGCCATTTTATATCCAATGCCGGTACTCATTATCGGTACATATGACGAGAACGGAAAACCTAATGCAATGAATGCCGCCT
>JAFQLL010000004.1 GCA_017414645.1 Clostridia bacterium
CCTCAACGCAAATGGGAACGGGTTCATTTTGCGTTGATTTCAACTCATTTTGTACCCGTCCCCATTTGCGTTGATATGTTTTTATTTAAGCTTTCTTAACCTATAGTCAGATATTCCCGTCACCCTTACAATCTGCCTGTTTGAAAATTTTGAATCTAATTTTTCTAAAACGTCTTTTATCTCGTTATCGGGCAAATATGTCAATCTTTCCGGCGAAACCACACCGGCCTGCTTTAACTCGTATATCAGTTGAATGTCTTTAGAAAGATTACTTGAAAACAATTCAAAAGTATCTTCTTCAGTCTCATTATGAAAACTTTCAAATTCAGATGCCGGAAGAATACCATTTAAAAATTCAACATCTGTAAGTTCATCATTGAATTTACTCAGATATGAATTGTAGCTACTCCATCTATAATCTCTTATTTTTTCCACTATTCCTGCCTTCATTGGATTTTGATGTATGTATCTGATCAAATGAAGAAAATACTCATCAAATTCAACAGCCTTACTTTTGTATCGGTTTTCCATCAAAACACCTGTTCGTTCATACTTTATGTTAAACCATCTTGAATATTTGGTAAGTAATCGATGCATGATTTTAGAGATATCTCTTTGTTCTTTTTCTTTAATTACAATATGGACATGATTTGACATTAAGCAATAGGCGTATAACTCGAAACCAAAATCCCCCTTAAGCTTCTGTAGAAGTTCGAGCATTTTCATATAGTCCCAATCACTTAAGAAAATCGACTGCTTGTTTGTTCCTCTGAACATAATGTGATAAATACCGCTTTCGGAAAAATCTCTTGCGTTTCTGCTCATATAACTCACCTCCCAGTTAGTATATCATATGTGATCAATTTTGTCAACGCAAATGGGGACGGGTTCATTTTGCGTTGATTTCAACTCATTTTGTACCCGTCCCCATTTGCGTTGATATGTTTTTAAACTATGATTCCTATTTTTTAGATATAATTTTTATCAATGTCCTCTTAGATCAAAATAGCCTAAGCCATCGTCGCCGCTTCCCCAGGAATACACCATGTAGCAGGCTGCGTTGGGCTTTTCTCTTTTAAAGGCATAGGAGCCATGCTCTATCACGCTTATTTCCTGTGTGGGTTGTTCTTTGACAATAAAGTCAAACTCACTTTCACGATAGGCGCTGTAGTAAGCTTCCAGCTGCCAAAGGGGCAAATCGCTTTTTATCCATATTGCACCAAAGCACTGCACGCCGTTGCCATTTCCAGTAAGCTTTCCTGCAACAGAAATTTCGTCAATTATTTCGGTTTGCTCAGGCAAGGGTATTTCTTTAATTTCGTTAAGGACAGCCTTTGCAGAAATATCGTTTGCAACAGCACCAATAATGTAAAGTGCTGTTACTGCCACAAAAACAAATATTATTATACCACAGATTATTTTTGAGATAAGCTTTAATACTTTCATAATGTTATCCTTTCAACTATATGCTCCCTATACAAACCAGTTTTATGGGCCTGAATATACAAGTATTTTTTCCGCTATATCATCTTCATCAAAATAGAAATGAATCCAAATATAATCCTCGATAAAACCAAATTGATTTTCATCCAGATCTTTTATTTTTTTCTTCCCGACAAAGACGGACTCAACCAAATCTCTTTTACTGCCTACAGAAACACCTTGGTCAAGCTTGTATGTATCTCCCACTATTTCTGCTCGTATAAAACCACCGTTCTCAGAAAAAACGATGCAAATATCCTCATAATATTTATATAAATATCCGTCAATTTCTTCTTCTCTTAATGGCGCTTTATCGGTAAAAATCATTTCATTAATTCCAAGCTGTTCATAGTAATCAACATACTCTTTTGCCGGAATAATAATTCTTATACAGCCGCACAAACAAAGAATGCAAATACACATTAGTATTATTCCGATTATTCTTCTCATGAAAATCACCTTGCTCCTAAATACACGGGAACACCATGCCGTACTTTTTAACGATTTCGTTAAACCTGCTTCGTTCTGCAGGGGTTAATTTTATGTAATAGTCGCTGTCACCCACCTGCATAAGGGGGCAACCATCGCATGCAGGGCAAATTGTTGTATAGCTATCGCCCGTGTAAAAGGTTATGGACACATCTAAGCCAAAGCTGCAGGAGGGGCTGTCTATCCGCTTGACACCTTTTAAGATAGCTTTTAATTCTTTTACATCGTCAGGGGCAACAGGGCAGGATATTACCGTGCCGTTGCCGTCGTTATAGTCAAGCTGTGCCGAATGTGCCATGGATAAATCCACAGTAAATACAGCATTGAAAACCAGGTGCAAAACAGCTATAACACAAATGATTGAAATAAGTATTATAACAAGCTTTTTCATACCATTACTCCCCTTTGATTATCTCAAACATTTCCTTTTTTGATGTCTTTTTAAACTTATTGTGTATGCTCTCATTTGCAAAGGTGAGCTCGAAATACTCAACACACTTTACCTCTTGACCGTTTTTGTAAACAGTTACACTGCCGTTACCTGTTGTACCTCTGCCGGCAGGGTATATTAAAACTGACAAGTATTCCTTCTCAAACTGCAATGCAGTTGCATCATCACATACCATATACGTGGGGTTTTCGCTGTATATGCCCGTTGCAATAACAACTGTCCATTTGTTTCCGTCATTAAAGGCAATGTCTATCAAGGGATAGTCAATTTTCCCAATATAATCAGTCGCCATTTCGTCCATCTCAAGGAAATTGTCTGCGTTTTTTATTCCGTTACCGTAGCCGATATTATAGGCAAAAACAGTTAACAACACAGTAACCAGTGCCACCAAAACAATAGTTTTTTTCATTTTCTAAACCTGCTCTCCACAATTTTTGAAAGCACGCCGCAAAGGGTAAGAATTAAGCCTGCACTCATGTTCCACTCACCTGCAAGGTGGTATGCCTGCCACTTTATCTGCATTTGGGTTGCAGGGTCCTGATAAGGTATGCCGCCCTTTATTGCAGCAAGGTAAAAGCCTATGAGAAAGAGAATGATGCCTGCAATAATAACTGCAGAGGTTATATTACCTTTCATTGGCACCCTCGCTTTCCTCCATTATGTAGCTATAGCCCTGCTCTGTGAGGAAATTCAACATGTTTGTATAGTTTTCGTTAAGCTTTATGGTATAGCTTGTTTTTTCGTAGCCCTCGGGAATGCCCTCGTAGGTGTAGGTATATTCGTTGGAGTATTTTTCCACCTTCTGAAGATACCTTATTCTTACACGGACATAGTTTTCGCCCTTAACCTCGTAAAGGTTTGTGTAGCTGTTGTTTAAAATGTCCGCCTGTAAAGCATTCATAAACTCGGTATACAAGGTCATGTTCACGTCAGAATCAATTTTCGCGTTATACGAATTGACAATTTCAATGTCGGTAATGCTTTCGGGTGCAATATGGAACGCTCTTTCGTATTCCTTTTTAAAATCGTTACTTTCGTAGAGGGCGTTCATAACACGTGTAAGCTCAGAGGGCTTGATGTAATAGCGTCGTGTAACAATGCTGCCGTCTGTGAGGTAGTAGATCATATAAACACGCTCGCCGCTTGTGTCGTCAAAAATTTCCTTGCGCTCTGTTCCGATAATTTCCTTATGGAAGTCCACAAGCTTGTCGATGCTTACTCTGTCGGAAAATCTGTCAACGGCTGATGCCTTGCTTAAAACAAGAGCTTTTTCAACTTCTGCTACCTCGGGCACGTAGGTTTCGTAGCCAAAAATGCTTGTAAATGCCATGAATAAAAGAAGTGCCGTGTAAAGAAGCACAAAAGCTGTGTAGCCCTTGTAGGCATTCCACACCTTTATTTTTTTCTGCAAAATCATTTCGGTGCCGAAATACGCAACAGCAGTTAAAATTAACGTAGCGACGATAAACATTGACAAATTGTATCTGAGTGCGTAATTAAAGGTTTCGAAGGCGAAAATTGCAAGAGCAAGTGTTGCCGCATACTTAAGGATGTAGTTAAAGGCCTTGAATGCGGATGCATCCTCGCATTTTTCTATCTTTCGTTTTTTGTACAAAAGCCATGAAAGCACATAAAAGGCTGTGGCAATTAAAAGCAGAACGACAGTTGTAGTCATACTTCCCCAGGTAAATCTGTCATAGTTTGTGTCTAACACCTCGATAAGATGGTCTGCCACGTTCAAATCAGCAAAGCTGTTGAATAGGCTGTGGTCGTAGCCTGCGGCAAAGGTTTCCATGAGCGATTCGCCAAAGGAGGCTGCCACAGCACACACTGCATGGGATGCAATGTAGAGCACAACGCTCAGCCAGCTTGCACCTGTGAGCATTGCCGCAAAGGTTGCAATTGAAAACAGCACCACATTGCAAAGCATTACAAAAAGAAACCATTTAAGCGCCATGAGAAATTCGCCTGTTGTAAAAGCAAGTATTAAAGCAATGAGTACAACAGGCACACCCATAAGGGTGAATGCACCCGCAAGGGTTGAAAGATAGTTTGCCTCTCTTGTAACAGGCATGGAATGAATAAAGAGCCCGTTTTTCTTAGAGTGAAGAAACCTGTAGCAAAGAAGCGCCACAACAGGTGCAACACAAAAGCTTAATGCGTAGCCCATAAGGCTCATTACAGAGAAAATTTCATCGTAATAGCTGTAATCGGGGCTAAATATGCTCACAACAAGCACCATGATAACAAAGTAAATTACACTGCCTACCCAGAAGCGCTTGAGGGTTGCGTTGTATATGCCTTTATTGAATAATGTTTTTTTGTTCATAATGCACCTCCTTAAGTGCAATGGGGTTTACACCTCAGGGAAAGCCATGCCGTACTTTTCGGCTATGGCTTTAAACTTTGCCATTTCCTTTTCGGTTATTGAAAAATACATGCCAGTATCCTTCAGAAGGAAGGCCTTGTAGCCGTTAATTTCGGGGCAGAACCACATTTCGTTGTTGTTAAAGGTTACGGAAAAATCTTCATCGAACACATAGAAGGAGCTTTCATCGGCTTTTGATGGGTCGTAATAGCCGTTGAAAATGTCTTTCAAGGCTTCAATGTCGGCTTCGTCTTCAACTATGCGCTCAATGGTGTGGTTACCGCTACGATATGTAAACCTCACATCTGTCACGTTTTCAAGCTTTACTGTTTCGTAATCACCGTAAAGGTCTCCTAAAAGAACGGCTCGTATATGTCCGTGGCCGTTATTATCCAGCCAGTTAAGGGTGTTTGTGTAATATTTGGAAATGTTTAAAGATAAGCTGTCATAATATACCATGTTTTCAACGTTGTCGACCAATACAACCCTTTCACGGCTCTTCTCTATGTCAACGGGAATGTATTCGATATAGCCGTTGGCGCCATCGCCATATCTGAGCTCTTCATAGCCAAGGTTAAGAACGTCTTCCTTAATACATTCTAAAAGCTGGGCTAAAACCTCGGGTTTTTCGCAAACCCCGTAAGTACCTATTTCAATGCAAAACACTTCTTTAATGTTACTGTCGAAAACAGCCTCGCACACCTCTTTGTAGCCGGGAATGTTATAAACTTCCTCCATAATGGCTTCGTTTTCTGCGTGGCCCACTTCGTAGCGCCTTGTAACCGTTTTGCCGTTTTTAAGCTTATACTCAATGTGAAGCCTTGTGTAAACGTAATCATCGTGGATTAAAATGGGGCGGTTTTCTTTATCAACCAGATTCTTATGGGTTTCTATGATGTAGGCTTTAAGCTCTTCGTTATCTGTAAAGGGCTTTTCTGACTGATGGTAGTAGTTATACAATGCTGCTTCTTCCACGTCTTCCATTTCGGGCACATAGGTTTCGTAGCCGAAAACGCTTGTTAAGCCTAAAAACAGAATGAATGCCGTAAACACACAGCCAAAGGCAAGGTAGCCCTTGTAGCTATGCCATACCTTAACGGTCTTTTTAAGGAGCATTTCGCTGCCGAAATAGAAAACCACGCTGCCTAAAACTACAAGGAAGGTAAAGAGCAGGGTTTTTTCGGGCAGAAGCATTGTGAAAAGCGCAAACACGGAGATTGTGCCCACAAAGGTTACAAAATACTTGAAGATGGGGTTTAAAACCTTAAAGCCTGCAACATCTTCGCTTGTTTCTGAACGTCTTTTCTTGTAAATAAACCAAGCTCCTACATACAAAGCAATTGCCATTATTATAAAGCCTGCCATGGAAACAAAGTCGAGGTTTTCTCTTACGGCAACGCCATCTGATATTGCATTGATAATATCGTCACCCACTCTGCCGATAAAGAGCATGGGGTTAATGCTGTCTGCAAAGTGCAGCAAATTGCGTGTATAGGAATAGCCATACAAAAATTCTAAAAGTATGGTTTCGGTAATGCTTGCAATAAGAAGGGGCGCAAAAATAAGTATTGCATTTATCACAACAAGTGCAAAGCTGTTACCTGTGCACATTGCCGCAAAGGTTGCAATTGAAAACATTATGAAAAGTGCAAGGAGGTTAAAAAGGGTCCATACAAGAATATTTGACGGGCTGAAAAGGTAACCGTAGCCGCCAAAGGCTGACAAGCACGAAAGTATGATACCGTTTAAAACTACGGGCACTGCCATAAGTGTGAAAGCCCCTGCAAGGGTGGAGATATAGTTTGCAGTTTTTGTAACAGGCAGTGAATGCACAAAAATTGAGGTTTTTTTAGAGTGCACAAACCTGAACAAAAGAAGTGCCACAACGGTGGGCACAATAAGCGCCAACGCCATTGACGGGTAAATAAGCTCTTCTATAGCGTAGTAATATCGATGCACATCCCGTGCCGCCCAGGGCTCGTATGCCATAAGCACCATCATGCTTGTTGATAAAAACAGCATAATAAAGTACAGTATTGAGCCAAGGGCAAACCTTTTAAGGATGGACTTGTAAATGCCTTTATCAAAGAATGCTCTCGCAGTCATAGCCCAGACCTCCTAACTCGTAAATGAAAACCTCTTCAAGGGTAAGGCTTATTTTTTCGCACACACGGGGTGCAAAGCGCTTTATTATGTTGTCGCACTCAAAGTCGCTGCCCTTCATGATAATGTTATAAACGCTGCCTGTGTTTGCAACGTGAAGAACGTTTTCACTTTCTTCAAGGTTTTCGGGCACAGTGTCACCAAAAACCACCTGATACTTATGTACGCTGCCCTTTAAATCGTCAAGGGGCTTTTCAAGTATCATTCTGCCCTGATGGATAATGCCCACATAGTCGCAGATGTCCTCAAGCTCACGAAGGTTGTGGCTGGAAACAAGAACTGTCATTTCCCGGTCTGCAACGTCGGCAATAACCAAGCTTAAAACCTGCTTACGCATAACAGGGTCAAGGCCGTCAAGAGGCTCGTCGAGGATTAAAACCTCGGGCAGGCAGGAAAGGCTAAGCCAGAATGCCACCTGCTTTTTCATGCCCTTGGAAAGCTTTCTTATCTGCCTTTTTTCGTCGATATTGAAAACAGCCTTTATTTTTTCGTAGCGCTCACGGCTGAAGGAAGGATACATGTCTTCATAAAGCTTTGCCATTTGCTTTACCGTGAAGGTATTGTAGAAAAACCAATCGTCGGCAATGAACAAAACCTTTTCTTTAACAGAAGGGTTTTCGTAAACCTCTTCCCCGTTTATGGTTATGGTGCCACTTTCCTGGCGGTAGGCACCTGCCAAGTGGTTTATGATTGTTGTTTTACCTGCACCATTGGGACCTACCAAGCCATATATTGCTCCCTTGGGCACGTTTATGGATATTTCGTCAAGAACCTTAAAATTTTCAAAATGCTTTACAACTTTATCTACTTTAATCATGGTTTTCCTCCTTGTATATTTCATTAACAGCCGAAACAATTTCTTTCTCTTTCACGCCTGCAAATTTAAGCTCAGAAAGAGTTTGCCTTAAAGATTCCAAAAGCTTTTCGGCTTCTTCCTTGTTGGCCTTTTCACAGTGCGCAACAAAGTTGCCCTTTGCCTTTACAGAATAAGTAAAGCCGTCGTTTTCAAGCTCTTTATACGCCTTCTGCACGGTGTTGGGGTTAACCGTTAAGGATATTGACATTTCACGCACAGAGGGAAGCTTGTCGTCTGCCTTTAAGATGCCGTTTACAATAAGCGCCTTAATATTGTCATAAATCTGCTCATGAATGCTTTTGCCGCTTTTGTAGTCTAAGTGTATCATTTTGCTCCTCCTTTCAACTGTATTACTTGTACTAACACAGTTAATATACCATGTATTTTTATATCTGTCAATAGGCTGCAACAAAAAAAGAGGCAAAAGCCTCTTTTTTGTTTGTTATTCAAAGCGCATGTAGTCGATATCTACATTGCCTTCGAGGGTAAGGAAGAAAATACGTTGCCTTAAAACGCCCTCACTCTGGAGGTTAAACTCAATTTCCTGCCACTCGCCATTTGTGTTTGGTATAATACCAACAACAATAGGTGCATAAATTGTGTGCTCATTCTGCACGGTTATTTTAACACTGCTATTTGTTTTAACCTTTAAGATGACCTTTGTTTTGCCACCGGGCGGATAGTTGCCGTTTGTTAAAGCTATCTGCGTATTGCCCGAAAGAGAAGCATAGTCCTTAGCTACCTCTGCCTTACCAAAATTTAATGCGGTGTAGTTTTCTGCCTGCCACATTGTTGCGCTTTCACCGTTGCGGTCAAATTCTGCCATATCAACAACTGCGTCCTCAGGTGTAAAGAGCAAATCGGAATAGCCGATGTAAAAATCGTTAATACCGCCCTCGGGGTAATGATATTCGTGAGACTCTTTAAGGTAGCGGTATTTTTCATCGTCCATGTTTACACATTCTTCGTACTTGTAATAGTTATACAAAATGCCGAAGGCAACATACATATTGCCGCGGTTTGTGTCGTTAATGTCGGTGTAATAGCCGCCAATATCGATTGTGGGATGCATTACATTATAGCCAAGGTTATACTTGCCAATGTAGCTTGCCGCCTGAAGAAGCCTTTCGTCGGCAAACTTAAATACGTTTACTGCGTCCTCTTCTTCCGACATTTCGCCTGTCAGAGGGTCAACTAAAGTGTTCTGTGTGTCAATAAGCTGTGCACAAAGGCTGAGTGCCGCCAAGCAGCCATAGGCATGCCCCTGGTCACGGCCCATTTCGCTATGCACCAATGTGGGTTCAATACTATCGCCATTCAATGCGTCAAAATCAACAATACGGAAAATTTGTGTAATGGAGCCGCCCGAGCCACGGGTGTAGTCGAAAGTGCCTCCACCCTGCTTGTTGATAGTTGTTCGCTCAACGCCTTTTTTATACAAATCCATATCGTTACGGAAGATGGCGTTGGCTATTGTGCCGAGGTTACAAATACCGTGCTGGTTCATCCAGTACCACCAGCTGTCGTATTTACCTTGGGTGGTTTGGAGCATGCCGATAAAGTTTTCGTTGTCCTCTTCTGTCCACTTCAATTCTTCATTTTCGCAGTCGGTATACTTCATAATTTCTGCGGCAAATGCCATTTTGAAGGCAATTTCGCCATGGTCGATACGGTCGGAGCCAAGGGTTGTGTAAACGTCACGAAGGCGTGACCACATGCGAAGTATTGTCATTGTGTTTTTGCGGTATACCTCGTCCCCTGTTATTGCATACATAAGCGCCTGATTTACAACCGCGCGTGAGTCCATACGCAGGTTTTTAAGGCGTGCCTCGCTCTTTAAAGAGGTTGTGTCGGCGTTTGAGTCGTAGGCATAAATGCGTACTGTTTTACTTGAAAAGCCATCATTTGCCAGCTTTAAGAAGCTTGTTTTCCAAGGCTCCTTGCCTTCACGCACCATTTTCTGCATTCTTACAATGTCGCTCTTTGTAACAATAATGCCCGGGTGAATAAAGCCTTCCTCGCTTACCTCTTCGCGCACAGGGGGAATGTATTCTGTAAGATAAATTTCAGCGCCCTGCGGCTCTGCTGCCTGCTCTTTAGCCTTGGCTTTACCGCACTTTACCACATTCCAGTAAAACTCGCCGTCCATGATAAGGCGCTTGTTGTAGCAAAGATAGTTCTTGTTGTCCTTGCCGGAGATTAAAACGCCCTCTTTTGTTTTTTCAAAATTGAACTGCTCGTTATTGCCACGGGCACCTGCCCACTGAACAACGTTTGCACCCTTTTGTGTGCTGTTGCCTGCAACGTTAAGGTTTTTGCCTGTAGCACGGTTTACTATGGTGTAGTAGTCGCCTTCAACATGCGTTACAAGCCACTGAGCGTTGTGTGCATAGGTGTTTCTTGTAAAATATGTGCCTTCATCATTTGCGGCAAGGTAGCCCTTTCTTGTTTTAAAGGCATAGTAGGTATTATCCTCCAATGCCATATACTTACTTTCGGGCTTAGTGTAAACCTTACCTGCTTGCACAAGTGTGTTTTCTGTTTCTTCTATGCTCCATTTTGTATAGTCGCTAAGACCATGAAGGGTAAAATCGTCGTTTAAAAACCATTCGGACTGGTAGCCGATTATGCCACCGTCAGCAAGGATGTACCAGAGCTGGTTCATACCCTTGCCGCCTGAATACATTACAACCTTTGTGCCCTTTTCCAAGCCGTAGTTTTCGCAGTCAAAGCATTTTCCGCTTTTTACATTAAAAACAGCATAGGTGTTGTTTGTTTTGGGAGCTTTTGCAAATCTCCAGAGTGCATTCTCGTTGCCTGTTGCACTCAACACAAGATTACCATCAACCTCGGAAATATATTTTGCTCCCGACTTTATATAATAAGTTTTATTTGTGTCAATATCAATGCTCGTTTTGCGGATAACATCGATTTCAATCTTTTCAAGTGTGGTTTCTTTAAAGTCAATCTTTCCGTCAAATTCGCCCACAACGTATTCGTAGTTAATTTCCTTAACTGCATCGCCCGATTTAATTACTGCAGTAAGGGTAACGTCCTGTAGCTCTGTTTCGCTTGTTTTAATGCCTTCAACTGTTAATGCCTCGGGCTTTGAAGAGGACCATGTAACGGAGGAATTTCCGTCGTCGAATGAGTAATAGTCGAATTTGTCGCCATTCTTTTTAAGGTAAACTCTTGCCTCTAAGCTTTCAACCTTCTTTTCGTTACTAAGACCTACAAACGCCATTTCGTTTATTGTTGCTGCATCCATTGCATAGGGTGCAAAAATAAACTCGTCTACAGCGCCCTTGAATTTTTCTGTAGGCTCTGTGTTTTTATTATAATTACCAATGTAGCTTTGTGTGCAGATGGCATCCTTAAGCCTTGTTTCTTTTGTTGCAGCTGCAACCTCACGGCCGTTAATGTAAAGCTTTAAGCTGTCAGTAGACTGCACTACAGCATAGTGCACCCATTCGCCTATGGAATACACACCGAAGGATGTTAACTGAGCGCCCAAAACGCCTGCACGCACGTTGTTACTGCCTTGCCACTGCCAGGTGCCTAAAAAGAGGCTGCTACCCTCAACGCTTCCAAAGTCGAAAACCCTTTGCCATACGTTAGGTGTTATAGAGTCAAAGCGCACCCAAGAGCTTATGGTAAAGTCTTCAATCCCTTTTGTTAAATTATCGGGCAAGGTTATGTAGCTTTCGCCGTTGAAAACCGCACAGTTACCCACTACGCCATGTTCATAGGCAAGGCTTCCTGTTACGCCATCTGTAACCTCGTTTTCAAAATCAAGAAAAAACTCTGCCTTTTCTTCGGCTACGGCAGGCAATGCCGATATAAGCATAATTACAATTAAAAACAGTGATATAAGCTTTTTCATATTATTTCTCTCCTTTTATTCTTAAAACTGTAAAGCTATAAGGCGGAAACAGCCTTTCCTTATCCAGCTTTTCTGTTGTTTGAACAGGTGCAATATTCGTGGGGTTTTCAATGCTGTTATACCCCATTTTTTCACCCGTCAAGGTTATAACAGCAGCCTCGCATTCCGAAAAGCCAATGTCCAGCATAACCTTCTTCTCTTCATCTGATGCATTTACAATTTTTAAAATTACTTCTCCCGTTTTGTTGGTTACGGCATTTGCATAGAGCTTTTCGCCGCACACCTCTGTAACAAGGTTACAGCAACCCGGATTTTGAGCATACATAAGCTGAACATAGTAGCTCGGTGTGAGAAAAACACTTTCCCCATCAAACCATACCATGTTTGGTGACCACTGGCTGTACCTTTTACCGCCTGCACGACAAAGAAGCGGTGCCGCACTTACCATTTTTACAATGTCGGAATTGCGCTCAACCATGGTGAAATATGCCGCTTCTGCCAAGGCATTTTCCAGTGTGCATATGGTATAATCACCGGGCACCTTGTCCCACCGCGCAGACACTTCGCCTAAAAACACTTTTACATCTCTTTGGTATTTGTCATAATAGTCAATATTTTCATAAAACCAGTCGGGGGTTTCGTAGTAGTGCTCATCCAGAGCATATGTAAAATCGGGATTGTTTTTCAGCATTTCACCATTGAATTTATATTCGTTTGTGTGGTATTCATGGCCTGTATGATACCACGCAGCAGAGGATATGAGCTTTAAGCTTTTGTCTTTTTTATGCAAAAAGTGCTCAGCCCAGAAATAGCGTTCGTGCCACCTGCTTTCGCCCCGCTCCCATTGCTCGTTACCTATGCCGATAAATTCCAGGTTAAAGGGTGCTTCATGCCCCATACTGCGCCTCAGACGGGCGTAGTAGTTATTTTCAAAATCTGTACTGTTTGCAAAGTCCACTAAATCCAACATATCGTTTATGTATTCCATAAATTCGTCTGTCAAATCGGTTTCTTTTGCATTTTTATAGTTTTTGGTGTTTTCTTTATAAACAGGCACTCCCTCGGGATTTTCGTTCACCATGCACGCAAGCCCCACATTTACAACAGGCAGCGGCTTAGCCTCAAGGTGTTCGCACAAAAGAAAATATTCATAAAAGCCAAGGTTAAAGCTCTGGCAGTAGAACTTTGCCTCACCATTCTGCCAACGGCTTTTATTAAGCTTTCTTTCTTCTCTCGGGCCCACCGTTTCTTTCCAGCGGTATGCTGTTGACAAATCACAGCCACCTTCAACTGCACATCCGCCCGGAAAGCGTATAAAGCCCGGCTTCATTAAAGCTAATGCATCCACAATGTCTTTTCGGAAAAGCCCCATAACCGCATCAGATTTAATAACCGACACCATGTCAATAAGTGCTTCGCCCGGGGTCTTAAGCAGTATTTTTGCTTCTTCCCCCCTAATGTCCGCGCTGCAAGAAAGCACACCTGTATATTTTACCCATTCTCCGTTTTGGGCAGTTTCGTTAAGTATAGCACAATTATCCCCTACTAAAAAAACAATTTCACAATCAGTTTGTGCATAAAGGCTCACGTTGAGCATTTCGCCCTTTTTCAAAAACACGCCATCGTAGCATTTATTTTTAATACCTTCCATTGGCTCGCTCGTTTTTACATGGGCATAGTGCAGGTTATTTTTATTCATGCTCTTTTCGCTTTCAATGGCAAATTCTGCATTGCCGACAATTGTCCAGCCATAATCAAACTGAGGTGAATCGTTAAAAAACTCAAAGGAATAGTTTTCAACCAGCTCTGCCATTATGCCACCGTCTGCGGCGTAGTTTATGTCTTCAAAAAACAGCCCGAACACTTTATTTTCAATTTCTGCGCCCTTTTCATTTTTCACAGTAATAATATCTGGCATCATAAACGCCTCGCAATCATTTAAACACTATATTATCCGTATACTCTCCAATGAGAATATTTTCACGAATATCTCGTCCATGCTCCGTTACATTCTCAAAGCATATGTCGTACACACGGTTTTCGTCACTTAAGCCTGATATTCGTGAGGGCATCTCCCCAAAGCCTGAATACGATATGTTTTCAAAAAAAACATTGTAAATTGCCTTTCCCGGAATGGGATTATAGGTAGGGTTCTGACAAACCCTGATATCTATCAGTCTTCCGCACTGATACTGTTCAACGCGTATATCTTTGTAATATATATTCCGTGCGGTATTTCCATCGCCGACATTAATTGCAAAAACGCCTGTATAATCGTCCTGCGGTTCATGATGATTAAGCACATCGATATTTTCAAACACTACATCTTCGATTACATCACCTCCGCGCTTGTAGTCGCCGTGACAGCCGATGTTTGTCGGATGCGCTACATCTGCCCACAAAACAGAGTTTTTAACCGTGATATTGCGACTGTCTCCGTAAAAATCCCAACGGCTGCCGTAAATAGCAATACAATCATCACTGTTACGCATAAAGATGCCGTCAATTACCATGTTTTTACTCGACATTATATCAATGCCATCACTCCAGCCCTCACAGCTGAAGCATTTAATGTTTTTAATATCAACATTTTCGCATCCACCCACCGCAACCGAATAATGTGGCGGATTGACAATTGAAATGCCGTCTACACAAATGCCATTGGAATGTTCAAGACTTATTCCGTGTAAACAGCTGAAGTGAGGGTATTGATGGAGGTTAATCATTCCGTTTCCGTATATTTTTACATTATTTACATTTTTACATTCAATGCTACCCACCAAAACTGCACCGCCTGAAATATACAGAGCCGAATTGTCCTTCATTCTGAGTGTGCAGCCCCCGATAAAATGAACCCCCGGCAGAAGAACGGTTGTTTTCCCGGAGACAATAATGTCATCGCCGTGTATGCCCGGAGAAACCTCGTTTCCGTTGGGGCGCTTTATGGGCGCTTGGGCAAAAAGGTGCAGATTATGCACAATATCGTCGTTAACTTCAATAGAAATGTTTACAGGTTTATTAAGCTTAAACTTAATTTTCCTGTTACTGTAATCAAATTTAACATTTAAGCTTTCAGGTCTTATTTTATAGCGCCATGCATATGTAAAAGGGCATTCAATTTCGACCTCTGTTTCTTTGTCCAAGTCAAAAGCCACCATGGAAGCTGCCTGTACACAGTGCATATCAACATATACCCGATGAACAAAGGCTTCCTCACCATTTACACGCACTATAAAATCGCGGCTTTCGTCGTTAAAATTACTATCACAACAATATAAGGGATAAACACTCATTTCAGTATCTCCTTCCGAATATTATAACCCTTTATTAATTGTACCATACATACGACTTTTTTCAACCTTTCATTGCGGTCAAAAGATACCGTTTTGCACACAAAAAAAGAAGAAAAGAACTTTAACTATCAAGAACTCTTCTTCCTTCATGTATACTGTAATTTTTTATTTTTCCGCAAAGCTTCATAGCAAGGATTCATCCCCTGCAATGCATTACTTGGGCATAATATTCGACTATCTTTCTTATTTTTGTGTTTGATGAACTCAAAGCTTGCCAAACCGCTCTTTCAGTTGGAGCTTAAAGGTACGGCCCACGGGCAACCTGTCCCAGGGTGAATTTAACACAGCGCCTTTACAATCAATACGTTTAACATAGCTAAGGTTTACAATAATGCCACGATGCACTCTTACAAAGGAGCTATCTGAGAGAAGCTTGGCAAGCTCTGTCATGGTGCACCGCGTACTGTGGGGTTTACCGCTGTTCATATGTATTGTGATATAGTGACCGCAGCTTTCAAAAAATACAACATCACAAAGGGGCACGCTTACCTCTTTGCGATTTTCTTTGAAGATAAGCTCTGCTCCATCTTTAATGCTTACGCATGTTAAATTCATTGATTTGCCCTCCGTATATATTACAAGTTCGAATAAAACAGCAGTTTTGTTTTAAAAAGATTGCCGTGGAAAGCATTTATGCTTTGTGGTTACTGCAAAATATAAATGCTTTCCCGACAATTAATATATTAAAAAGTTTTCACATAAACGTCCTGTTTTGGTGCATAGCCCTTGTTAAAGGTCCAGAAGAAAACTTTAACCGTGTCACATTCTGCATCAAATTTATAGGTCTTGCTTTCAGTTACAGGAACAAGCTTTGTCATAATCCCGTCCTTGTATACTGCAACATAAGCTTTCACATTATCTGAAAGAGAAGCTTTAACGTCCACAAATATGGTATCTTTAACTTTCAGTGCACTTGCAACCCCATTCATTGTTGCATCATAGTGAATTGAAGCCGTTGAGGGAATGTACTCCTTGCCTTCAACACTTGTAGTCCAATATGCAGAATTTCCGCCATAGTATACATCTGAAAGGGCTGTGCCCGAAAAAGCTCCTGCTCCGATGGTTTTTACACTTTTCGGAATGTATACATATTCAACTGCGCTGTTGATAAAAGCATTTTTCGGAATGGCGGTCATGTTTTCCGACAACCAAACCCATTTAAGGTTTTTATTTTCTGCAAATGCGCCCACATCAATGCTCGTAACAGTGTCGGGTATTACAACACTCTGTGCACCTGTATGGGCAAAGAAGTAACTACCTATTGAGGTTATGCCTTCACCGATAAAAATCTCGGTTACATTTATTTCATATTCACTGTACCAGGGTGCATTATTCTGACAGTTTGCCGCTGTATACCAGCCTCCAAAGCTACCCTCGCCGTAAACTGTGAGCACACCACGACTGTCAAGACTCCACGAAAAGCCTTCTGCAATATCGCCTGTTACACTATAAATATATTTTCCTTCTCCGAGAGATATAAATTCCGTTTCCATTTTTTCGGCAAGTCTTTTACCTACGTTGTTCTCATAGCCGTATATTTTAGCAATGCTTTTACAGCCTTTGAAGGCTTCTGTCTTTATAAGAACCATACTTGATGGTATGCTGATTTCTTCAAGAGCAGTGCAATTAAGAAATGTCCATTTTTGGATAACAAACAACCCTTCGGGCAATGTAACGCTTTTAAGATTTCTACATTCGGAAAATGCTGATCTGCCCAGCTTTCTCACGGAAGCAGGCAATGTGATTTCCGTTATTATAGAATAACAAAAGCAGCCTGCGCCTATGGTTGTTACCGAATTACCAATGGTTATTTTCTTTGCTGCGGTAGTACGCAACAGAAAATCTCCAAGATAAGTAATTCCGTCCGAAACTTGAATTTCTGTTACGGGGCTATAATTAAACTGACCCCAGGGCGCACTGTCGCTGAGAGTGTAGTCGGGGGTTTCGCCTGTTCCCGATATTTCAAGCTTGCCGTAATTGTCTACACTGTATGTAATTGTGTCGGTAAGCTGTCCTGAGAGAATGATTGTTCTTTCTTCGATTACACCTCTGCTTACAAATTCAACACCTAATATATTTGCCATTTTTTCTGCAATAGAATTGGTATAGCCGTATATTGTTGTTAATTCACCTAATGTTTTGTAGTAGTTGCCGCTACCGCCTGTGGAGTAAATTTTAGGCAGAGCATTTTTGCCTATAAGGGTAATGCCCTTACCTAATTCAATTGTTTGCACATTTTTAAGATAAGAGTACCAGGGCGGATTACTTCCGGAGGGAATTTCGCCCTCGCCATCAATTACAAGATTTCTGTGATTATCAACATGCCAGGTAATGTTTTCGCCGTATGTTCCTTCGTCTACCTGCCATAAAGGTGAAACACCGACAAATTCGTAATTATAGGCGTATTTTTCGCACCAGTCACCAACTGCCGAATACTGATAACAGTAAACAGTTACATTTGCGGCAGTGCTGATTATGCTGCTTCCTACACTCTTAACTGTTGATGGAGTGTAGATTTCCTTAACATTTTTACTTACATATGCACTGTCAAACGCATATTTTTCAATGGATGTAATTCCTTCACCGACAGTTATTTTCGTAACAATTGAGCCATCAGAGCCCAACGCTTCTGCAACTGTTTTTTCCAGCGCACCCTCTCCTGTTATTTTAAGATGCCCATCGTCTGTCAGAACCCAGCTTATGCTGTCAATGGTGCCTTCCGATACAACAGCTGCAGCTGCATTAATGGTTATAAAACCAAGAACAAAAAGCACTATGCTGAAAACCAACGCAAATTTCTTATTCATGTTATTCTCTCCTTTGTGTATTCTATCCCAATTCAATTATACTATTTCAAATAATTACCCACAATGTTTATTCACACTTCAGAACGGCTATTCACCCCACTAAAAGAACAAAGTGTCTCCGACACTCTTTGACGATAGTTGCAATTAAAGTAAACAGAGGAGAAAACACTTTGTAATGCCTTTGTAGCTTTTCCGAGTCTTGCGAGGAAATTCTCGCACGGCAATAATATAAAATTTATTTTTTGCCTTATAGGAAATGCGCAATTTCCTATAAGGCAAAAAATAGCCCCGACACAAGTCGAGGCATCTTAATTATTCAGTAGTTATTTCTTCAAGCTTTGCTCTTACAGTCTTTTTCGAAACCGTAGTTAAGGCTGAAAAACGTTGGCGCAAGGACAGGTTAAGCATTTCCTCTGCTTCCTCATTTCTGCCTGCCTTTAAAAGAGCGAGAGCATAGAAGTAAAATGGTGCCGGCGCCTGACTTCCGCAGTCCATAAGCTCTCCGAAAACCTTTAATGCCTCCTCGTTTTGTCCGCTGAGATAGTACGCTTCGCCTAAGTTTGCCATAATTGTTCTTTCGTAGGTAAACTGCTCATTTGTGCTTTCGCAAAAGCTGAGCGCCTCGGCATAGTCACCGTCTTCGCGTGCTTTTACAAGCATTAAAGCACCAAGTGTGCCTGCAGCTGTCACAGAGGGACCTCTGTCCCACACTGCTTTAAGAAGCTCTATGGCCTCGTCCAGCATGCTTTTTTCCACAAAAGAATTGCTCTGTTTATGTCCAGACTGTTTCTTTGATAGTCTGTAAGTTTCTTTTCAGAAACCGCCTCAAAAATCTCCTCTGAGGTTTTTTTGTCGCCCTCTTTCAAGAGAATGTAGCCGCAGTAAATTTCCATATCCGCAGACAAACGCTTAGTGTTATAGGCCTTTTTATATTTTTCAACCGCTTTCTTCCACTCGCCTTTTTTATATGCCGAATTTGCAGAAAGCATGTAAAGCATGGGAATGTTGAGCACCGCACTTACCCCGATTGCAAGAAGTATTGACACAACCTGATACAGGTTGCCGCCCAGCAGCTCATTGAAGGGCAGATAAGGTGCCGCATAGCCAAGACCTACAACCAATATTATTGCTAATACAACAGAAACTATTAAAGACATTTATTTATCAAACCTTATTACTTAATTATCATATTTGCAAGAATGTCGCTTATCTCGGGCGAGGGGTCGCTACCAAAGAGTGTGCCGCCGAAAATTGTTACCAGGGTATCGCCATCCTGATAACGATAATATTCGTAGGTGCCCTGCTCGTCGTCGGGGTCCTCGGCGTAAATTATTGCGTGAACAACCTTTTTGCCGTCAAAATCGAGAACTTCTACATTTTCATAACGAACTTCTTCGTCGGTATTGAGGGTTGCCGAGAACAGCATCGCCCAATCCTCATCGCTTGCATTTTCTGCAAGTGACGGGAAATTACGGATTGCGTAGTTTTTCACTGCCGCTATTGCGCTGTATTCTTCGTAATAAGCTCTGTATTCCTCACGATAAATCTGTTCTTCTTCGTTATAAATTGCCTGTTCTTCCTGCCATGCAAGATATTCGTCATAGCCGGACACCTGGCTAAGATCAGCATTTTCCATTGCAATAGCAGTCAGTTCTTCTATCTCTTCTTCGCTTTCCAAACCTAACAGTTCAACAATAGCTTCTCTTTCCAGTTCCATGAGATCTTCCGGAATTTCAACCCCACTGTCGATGAATATCTGTTCCAAAAGAACACGTTCCAATTCTTCCTGCATTAACTGCCAGTCGAGTTCAGGCCACTGAGGTCTTTCAGGGGCAATAGGTGCTTCAGGATATTCCTGATTCATTGAAGAGATGTCAAACTCCTCACCCTGGTAGGGCTCAAGGTCCTGAACAATGTAAAGAATGCCGTTTTTAGAGTCCTCGTCGGCATAGCATTCGTAAAGACTAACAATTTCCCAGTTATAAGTATGCTGAGCATCGAAGCCGTCCAAAGAACGGAAAGCAAAGCCTTCCTCGTTGTCTGTATCCTCGGGGAAATATGTATCGGGAATTTCAAGCAAAATGGAGGATGAAGGAAGATCTATGGAGGTATATTCCACCGAAACCTCTGTTTCCTCTTCGATTATTTCTTCCTCTTTGCTTTCACCCTCTTTAACAGGGGCGTCAACTTCGGAGGAAGCTTCGCCTTCCGGCGCTTCAACATCGGTGGTTTCTTCAACAGGAGGCTTTACAATAGTCTGTGTGTCAACCTGACCGTTAATGACAATGCGCTGATATTCCTGGTTCCAGCGCACCACAAGACCAAACTGCTCTGCAATAAATTCGAGAGGAACCATTGTTCTGCCGTTGATAATAACAGGTGCTGCGCTGAGTGTTTTTACACCACCGGGTGTTTTTGCCTTGTTGCTGCCAATTACAAGTTCTACATAAAAGTTGTCCTTTTTAACAACAACCGTATCACTGGGGTCGTCCCAGGTAATTTCCAGCCCGAGGGTTTCTGCCAGGGTGCGCAAGGGCACAAGCACAGAGTTGTTTACAACTACGGGCTCCTGGTCAGGAAACTTTACAAAAGAACTGTTCATAATTACATTCACTGCACCGACCGGCTGAGCCATACAAATAAAAAGCATAACCGCTGCACAGATTAAAGCAATTCTTCTTTTCATTTTCCACACATCCTTAAATATCAATATACATAGTCATTATATACTTTCTCTGCGGCAAAATCAATAATTATTTCCTTTATAATCGCAAAAAAGGGACCGAGGTCCCTTTTTTACAATTTATGTCTTATTTTATTACAACAACCTTGTCAAACAGGCCACTGTTCTTTTCAACTCTTGCTTTAGATGAGAAAACACAAAGATTGTTTTCGTTCATAATGCCGTTAAGCATGGGGGCCAAAGCACGGATATCCTCCGCTGTTGTATTGAGCATTTCGCCTCGTACACGGTTTCTCAAGCTCACGTCGATTGCATTAAAGTAATCGCCATCAGCTCGCATCGCTTTTGTAAACGCGCTCTTGGGGCGATCAGTTGCCGCAACAGCGCCTACTATATACTTTGTCATTTCTCTTTCGGAGGCTTCAAATGCCTCAACATATTTATATGCTTCATCAAAGGCATCAACAGTGTCAGCAAGGTTGGGGTCACGATAGGAGTACATGCCTACATCGCCAAGAAGGTTTACGGTAAAGCCTGTACCATAGGCACCACCCTTTGCACGGATTGTGTTCCAGAGGTAGTCGTAGGTCATTATATGCGAAAGCACAAACATGCTTCCCTTAGCCTTATTACAGCAGCCCGCCTTAGCAACGTACGCCACATCGGTGGGCACGCAGAAGCCTTCGTTGCCCTCTGCACATTCAGCCGTTATCTCGCCCTTAAAGCATTTGCCGCTTTCCAGCTTAAGATAATTAAAGCTCTCTTCTGCCGAGGAAAGAAGGGCATTATCGCCTGTAATGGAGAAGGTTACGTTGTCCAAGTTCACCGCCTGCATTAATGCATTGCCGATAGAAACTGCCTTTTCAGCATCAATGCTGTCGCACAGCTCTTTAATATAAAAATAATAATCAACACCGCTAAGCTTCTGGTTGAGAGCATCCTCCGATGAGAAATAGCTCATAGCACGTCTGAGAGCAGCTGAATGGCCGTTTCTTGTCATCCAGTTTTCTCTGCCCATTTTCTCCTGAAGAAGCATTTTCTTAATTTCCTGAACATTATCAAAATTGGATTCACGCAAAATTTCGCCCACAAGACTAAACGCGTTTTCAAGGTTTGACTTCAGTGCTGAGAAGGATACCCTAAGCTTTGCGCTTACCTTGTCTCGGCTATCAATAGGAGCATAGGTGTCTACTGTTGCAGAAAAAGCACCAAGGTTTATTTTTATCTGATTAATTACTTCAAGAGCTGACTTATTCTTTGTTGCAATTCTGCCTAAGAAGCGTGCTGCCAGAGCCGCATCAACAAGCTCTTTCTCGCCAAGTGCACCAAGGTCAAAGTAAAGTGATGTATACAAAATGCCCTTAGTTTCAATTTCGTGGCGCAAAACCTCACCCAGCTGATTTTTTTTCACCTCAAAGGGAATTTTTTCACCCTCAGGGCTTATAAACTTCAAGTCGAGCACAGGAATGGTTGCTAACGCCTCGGGAGTGTCTTCCATGTTCTGCATAGCTTTCAGCATTTCAAGCTCTCTTTCGGCGTTTTTAAGGCCTTCCTCGCCTATTTTTTCACGATATGCCGCAACACGAGCCGCTTCAGCCTTTGCTTTTTCCTCAGAAAGGTTTGCATCGGGAGAAAGCTTTACAAATGCGCTGTGCTTTGAGTTGAGGAAGATTTCTTCAAGCAGGCGTTCAAAGTAATCGCCCTTTGCTTTTTCACGGATTGATTTGAATTCGTTTTCATAGGTGAGAAGAAGTGTGGGGTCGCCACCATAAAGCCAGGATGCCATTACCCATGTGCAATAGATAAGGCCTGCAGGCTGGTTTCCAAATTCAGCCTCGCGCATTCTGAATTCTGTCTGGTTTATGTTTGCTGCAATAATTTCTTTATCAATGCCGTTTTTAACAATGTCGGAGACAATTTCTTTTACAGCGCTCTTCACCTTTTCCTCGTCATTGCCCGAGCGCTTCATGGCAAGGCACACATAGGGAGAAACAAGCTGGTCATCAAGATATGCCCACACCTCTTCGCAAAGTCCCTTGTCAAGAAGTGCCTTTTTAAGGGGCGATTCATTGTTAGAGCAGATTGATGTAAGCAGAATGTCTATTGCCATGAGCTTTTCGTGTTCCTCGAAGGCTGCAGCCTTAAAGCCGAAGGCATAGTGGGTTGCAACATCGGCGCTTTCGTTGGAGTCATACTTTTCATGGCGGTACATTTCGCCTTTATCTGTCTGAAGGCCAACCTTAATGTCAAGTGCCAGCTTATCATATGCAGCCAAGTAGCCCTCGTCCATAATGCGAAGCTTTTCTAAAACATCCATTTCGCCATAAAGATAAATGTAGCTGTTTGAAGGATGATAGAACTTTTTGTGGGTTTCGATAAATTCCTCATAGGAAAGGCTCGGAATTGCCTTGGGGTCACCACCTGAGTTTTTGGAGTAGCACACATCGGGGAACATTGTGTTCTGCAAATATTCGCCTAAAAGAGAGTCCTCGGAAGACATTTCGCCCTTCATTTCGTTGTACACAACTCCACGGAAGCACTCTTTTTCGCCGCCCTCGTAATGCCAGCCTTCCTGAAGGAAGATTTCCTTTTTCTTATAAATTGCAGGATGGAAAACCGCATCGAGATACACATCCATAAGGTTTTCAAAATCCTTCTCGTTACAGCTTGCAACGGGATACATGGTCTTATCGGGGTAGGTCATTGCGTTTAAAAAGGTTTGCATGCTGCTCTTTAAAAGCTCAACAAAGGGCTCTCTCACAGGATACTTTTCACTACCGTTTAAAACGCTGTGCTCCAAAATATGCATAACACCGGTATCGTTTTCGGGCACTGTCTTAAAGCTTATGGAAAACACCTTGTTTGTGTCGTCTGCTGCAACGTACAAAAGCCTTGCACCGCTCTTTTTATGCTCACCCACATAAACATCGGCGTTGATTTCATCTACATGCTTTTTTTCATTAAATTCAAAGCCGTGATAATTTTTGTTTAATTCAAATGTCATCATTTTTCATTCTCCTTATAAAAAAGCATTTATTTTTGAGGTAACAAAAGCCCTTTGCAGAGCAAAAGGCTTTATTTATTCTGCATTATTCTGCCAGAAACTTCTTCAATTCTTCCATGCGTTCTATTGCATCGTTGTAGCCGTCGTGATAGAGCTTATCGAGCTTATCGTGGTCAAGCTCCATACGGGCAACCTCAACGGGTTGCTTGGGACGGAACACAAAAACATCGCCGAGTTTTTCGTGCTCTTCAATGTAGGCAAGAGCTTCGTTGTATTTTATGTGCCTTGTAGCTGCCGCTTCGGCAAACTTGGGATACTTTCTGCCATAGAGCTTCTTAATATAGGTTACCTCGGAAGAAGGCTTTTTAACAAAGCCCTTATGCTGTGTAAGTATTACCACAGCCTTGCTGTTGCCATGCTCTAAACTATATTTTGCGGGAATAGAGTCAAGTATGCCTCCGTCGAGATATTTTTTTCCGTTTATATGTACCATACGCGAAATGATGGGAAGCGATGCAGAAGCACGAACCATGTCCATGTCACGCTGCAAATCTTCTACATGAAGGTATTCAACCTCGCCTGTTTCCACATTTGCACAAACGGTGTAAAACTTGCAGGGGTTGTTTCTGAAGGCCTCGTAGTCTGCAGGCTCAAGCTTATTGGGCAAAGTGTCGTAAACAAACTTAACACCAACCATGTCACCTGTAAGAAAAAGGCTGCGCTTTGAGCAATAACGCCAGTCATTCATATATTTCATGCTTATATTGTAGGTTCTTCCGCGCTGCTTTGTAATGAAATTCTGTCCGAAGGTTGCACCTGCGGAAACGCTGTAGCAGTTGTCAAATTCTATATTATGATCCAGAAAGGCATCCAGGATACCTGCGGTGTACAAACCGCGGGAGCCGCCGCCTTCCAGTATAAGTGCTCTGCCGTCGTTCATGAAAAAATCTCCTTCTTGTAGTCTAAGCTACATTTTACTCCATCTTTCAGTAAAATTCAAGCTTTTCCCAAAGTTTTATCATTGCAAGGGTGTCCAAGGCGCAATATTCTCTCAAATCGCGCATTGCGTTTTCCTTTTCCTTGCCGCTCATTCTGCCAAGGCGTGCATATACGCTTTCTGCCTGCTGACCGTTTTTAATTGCCATGCGTGAATAATCAAGCTCGGGGCAGTCGGGATAAAGGGCGGGCAAAACCTTTTTGAGGCTGCTCTTTCCTTCCATAGCCCTGTTCACAAGCACCTTTTTTGCAAAGGGCTTTTCAAGGTCAACCAAATTATTTACTATAACTTCAAGCTTGGAAGCAGACTTAGGATGGCGCTTCATGAGCCTTTCAATACAAATTTTTTCGTAGTCGGAATACATTAAAACGCAGTGGTCCTTGCCTATGCATTTGCAAAGCTCTTTGATAACTTCTTTTTCGCAGTAATGTTCTCCGTCACCGATAAATTCAAAATGCACAGGCTCTGCGCCTTCCTTTTCAATAAGGTGATAGGAAAACTGTGTTATAACGGTATCCATAGGCGCAAGGAATTTTTCCTTCGGGCGGAAAACCTCCATAGTTTCAAAGTCAAGAAAGCCCAATGGATAGTGAAGAGTTTTTAAGAAGGAGGCAATTTCCTCCTTGGAATACACGTCTTCATCAGTGCTTCTCACCAGAATTTCGCGCTTTGTTTTGTCATCGCAGTCGGGCATTTTTGCAAAGCTGTCAACGGTTTTAACACCCTTCTGGAAAAGGCTCATTTTCTTTGTAAATGGTATGGACTTAAGGGTAAAAATACTGTCCTCGCTTTTTGCAAAGCAGCTTTCAAGGTAAGGGCATGAGCCGCAAAGCCTTGTAAGAGAAGGCTCGGGAATAGCTTCAAGAGCAATGTTTTTCAGTATTCTTTCAAGCCTTTCCTCCAGCTTTTTTTGTCTGCGGTAGTTATTAACATTAATAACGCTGAGTGTCTTCCCCTTCATGCCTTCACGGTCGATGGCGCAGACAAAGCAGTTGCCCACCTTTACCCCCGACTTTTCCATTATTATTTTTGAAAAGAGCACCTCGTCAATCCAACGGGTGTAACGGCTTGTGGGGCGCACCGCATATATATCGTATGCCCCGTTTTCAAGCATTATAACATCGCAGCGGGCAGATGCTCCGTTATGAATAAAAGTTGCATTGTAGATGACCTCTTCCCCTTTTTCCACAATGGCACGTGTATCGAGAGCTGCGCGCTTTGTGTCGCCGTAAACCCACACGCCGTCGGGGAAGCTTCTGAGCATGTCGCTCTGTATGTCATGAAGCCTTGAGGACATGTTGTACTTGTCCTTTAAGCTTTTGTAATTTTTGTCCCGGGCTGTCAGATATGCCTGACGGCTGCAACCGTTGAATTTTGTAAAATTAAGCTGGTTAACCATGTCCTCACCTCTTTTCGTTTTATTTTATTCTGTGCACGCCCTTTGGCTCGTAGCCTAAAAGATGGCCCAGCCCCAGATAGTCGCACATAAGGAATATAATTGAGAGCCACATTTCTGTGCCTTTTAAGCTTGCCTCTGTTCCAAATTTGAACGCAAAGCCCTCTTTGGTGTATTTTTCCATAAACACAGGAAGCATTTTCACACACCATGCCTCGCCCTCGCTTTGACGGTATGGTGTAAAGCCTTTTAAAAAGTACAAGGGATGTATAATGTCCAATGCATCGCAGGCATTGTCGGGCACACCCTTTGCTTCGGCATATTTTAAAACAGTATCTACCGCTTCCTTTGCGTAGGCAACCTTCAGCTTAAACTGGTCGTAGGTGCCACGGGTTAAGCGATAGTAGCCGTTAACACGAAGGTTCATATTATCACCATCGCCCCAAAGACCATCTGCACACTGATGCAGGCTAAGCCATGTAAAAAGGCTTTCGGGCATTTTCCCGCCATAGTGCTTTTTGTTCATATATAGAGCAGTTGCGTAGATGTCGGTATTATGCCCTGCATCCCATGCATCACTATTCCACTTAAAGCTGTCCATAAAGCTCCATGTGTCAAGGTTTTCAACATACTTGAACTGCATGGGCTTTTCGCCTAAAATTTCAAGGGCGTAGGATGCCGACATAACGCATTCGTATTCGTGAATATCTTTCTGGAAAGCTCTTATTTCTTTTACGAGCTCGTCCTTTGTTGCCTGTTTGGGAACAGAGTTAAAAAGTGCCGCAATTTCAACTGCATCACACACAGCTCTGCGTTTTTCTTTATCGTTTTTAGAGTTTACAAATGCGCCGTCTTCAAAATGATGTGTTAAAACACTCTGATATGTTTCTTTTGCCACGCGGGCAAAATCGACAATCTTCTTTTGGAATTCCTCGCTGTTTTTCACACCTGCAAGGCGGTTTTTTATAACCTTTGCCGGGTTCCCGCCTACGATAGAATAGGGTGCAACATTTTTTGTTACCACTGCCCCTGCACCGATTATGCTGTGCTCGCCGATTGTAACACCGTCGGTAACAACTGCATTTGCACCAATCCATACATCGTCACCGATGACTATTCCTTTGCGGATATTAGGCTGTGTACAGATAGGTTTTTCGATGTCGGAAAAGCCATGGTTTTCACCAAATATCTTTGCACCGGGAGCGATACGCACACAATTGCCCATGGTAACCTTTCCGTGCACAACACAGAAGGTATTAAAGGAGCAGTTATCACCTGCTGTTATATCAAGGCTTCTTAAAAGGGCATGGGAGCTTATAAGGGTTCTTTTGCCAAAGGCACCTTTTACGCCGTATATATGCGCCTCCCGGGATATAACGCTTTCTTCGCCAAATACCATGCCATAGTTTTTCGAAAGCTCTTTTTGCCATGCAGCCTGCTCCGCTTTCTCTTTTTCGTTAAGGCTTATCCAAGGCAAAAACTCGTATTCTTTTTCAAAATAGCTCATTTAAATCACCACAAATTTCCGAAAGCTTACAACAAATAAGGAGCAACCTTGGTTGCTCCTTACGTAATGGTTTAGTTCAAGCCCTGAGGGTTGTTCTTCTGCCAGTTCCAGGAATCACGACACATGTCTTCAAGATTCTTTTCAGCCTTCCAGCCGAGCTTTTCAAGAGCCTTTGATGCATTTGCGTAGCATTCTGCAACGTCGCCGGGACGGCGTTCTTTAACCACATAGTTAATGGTAAGGTCATTTGCCTTTTCGAAAGCCTTTACAACGTCAAGAACGCTGTAGCCGATGCCTGTACCAAGATTGAAAATTTCTGTGCCTGTATTTTTGTCTGCGTATTCAATAGCCTTTACATGACCCTTTGCAAGGTCAACAACGTGGATATAGTCACGCACACCTGTACCATCATGTGTGGGATAGTCGTCGCCGAAAACGCTGAGCTGAGGAAGCTTACCTACAGCAACCTGTGTGATAAAGGGCATGAGGTTGTTGGGAATACCGTTGGGGTCTTCACCAATTCTGCCGCTTTCATGAGCGCCGATAGGGTTGAAGTAACGAAGAAGCACCACGCTTAAGTCCTTGTTTGCAACGGCTGCGTCAGTAAGAATCTGTTCGATCATGTACTTTGTCCAGCCGTAGGGGTTTGTACAGCCTGTGTCCATGCCTTCTACAAGGGGTACCTGCTTGGGCACACCGTATACTGTTGCGGAAGAAGAGAACACAATTTTACTGCAACCGAATTCTTCCATAACTTCTAACAAAGCAAGAGAAGAGTCGATATTGTTTCTGTAGTAGGAGATGGGAATTCTTACACTTTCACCAACAGCCTTAAGGCCTGCAAAGTGAATAACCGCATCAATTTTGTTTTCTGTAAAAATTTTTCTGAGAGCGTTCTTGTCGCAGCAATCTGCTTCGTAGAAGCCAAAATCCTTACCTGAAATTTCCTTGATTCTGTTGAGTGCTTCGGGCTTACTGTTGGAATAGTTATCAACAATAACAGCCTCGTGACCTGCCGCAAGAAGCTCAATGCAGGTATGGGAACCTATGTAACCTGCGCCGCCTGTAAGTAAAACTTTCATAATCCTATTCCCCTTTTCTTTATTATCTACTTAATTTTATCAAAACAAATGCAACTTGTAAAGGGTTTTAGAAAAGAAAAGCTTTAATTTTTTAGTTATATGTAGTACAATGAGGGTGTCGGGTTGATTTTACGGAGCCCGGCTAATCCACCTTTAAAGGCGGTGACATTTTGCTTCTTGGTTTACTCAGCATTTTATTTCCCGTGGCGGCTTCTTTTGCCTCAACATTCTTTTGCTTTCATTCATTCTATTCAGAAGATATAGTTTTTTCTTTGGTGTTATGCACCGTGGCTGCCATTATTACGTTTTTTATAATTCTTCCCACAAAACCTCATTACAGGTTTGTTTTGTCTTTTACGGGCACGCTTTTGGTTGTTAACGGCGTTTATAACATTATACCTTCAGCTTTTACTACACTTTTCGTCTTTGTAGCAGTATGGTTTATTCCCGTTAAAAAGGCTAAGAAGCGCATTCTTTTCACCTATGACAACACCTTGGTTACCATTGTTGAAAAAAGGCCTTCTAAAGTAAAAAGCTCACTCAGACATTTTGCTGCATTAATTTTCATTACAAGCGTCCTTCTGTTTGCGCTCACCTTTACCCTTCCTTTTCACGATGGTATATGGGGCGTGCGCGCTTTTCCCATAAGCCTTGCCGAAAAGCCTTTAGCCGGGGATTTTGCCGTTCCCTCGGGAATGGTTACCTGTGCTGTAGGCTACGACACTGCGGCAATTTATGTAGATGCCTTTTCTGACGTTGAAACTGAAGAGGGCACTGTGCCCTCACCTGCCCAAGCTGCAGGCATGAAAAAGGGCGACGTAATTGTAACAATAAACGGTCAAAGGGCAAAAACCTCAGATTTTATAAAAAATGGTCCCACGGGCGAAGAGTCTGTTTTTGAGGTTATGCGCCTCACCGAAGACGATTCAACTGAAACAGTGTTTTTAAAAATAACGCCTGCATACAGTGTCCCGGATGAGCGCTATATGATAGGCATACTCTATTACGACAGCTTGCTTCCGGGGTTATATCAGACCTTGCAGACCATAAGCTTTACCTATCCCGATACTCACTACTTTGCGGCTACTGCTCATGCCTCGGAAACAAAAGATATGAATTACTACACAAACGTACTGAAAAAAGCTCACGTTACAGGGCGTGATGAGACAGGGCTTACCGGCAATATGGGTGAAACCCTTGGGGAAATTGCATTTTCCAACCGCTACGGCTCCTTTGGTTATTGGAAAAACACGGAAGGAGAAATGCTGCCTATTGCGAAGAAAAACGAAATAAGGCTTGGAAGAGCAACTATTCTCTCGGGCTTTGAAGGCGGCTCTGTCAAGGAATACACTGCCACTGTTACAGGCACCTACCGCATCGATAACCGCGATGTTATCTGCCTTACTGTAGACGATAAGGCAATTGTACGCGCCGGTGGCGTTACCCGCGGAATGAGCGGAAGCCCTGTAATACAGAACGGAAAAATAATTGGCGCATTGTCCAATACCGACAACAATGGCTATTACTCATACGCAAGCTTTGCCTACGATATGGCATATGAAATTTATCTTGGAAAAGACATTATAAAAGAAAAAAAGGAGATGACACAATGAAGCTGGAATTAAATGCCCCTTTAACCGACACCCGCAATTACGGTGTTGACCTTTTAAGAATAGTTGCAATGTTTATGGTGCTTTTTCTGCATATTTTAGGCAACGGCGGCATTCTCTTCGAAGTAGAAGTGCTTAGCTCGCACGGGCTTACGGCATGGTTTTTTGAAATGGCAACCTTTTCGGCAATAAACTGCTACGGGGTTATTTCGGGCTATGTGGGTGTGAATGCTAAATATAAGTATTCTAACCTTGTAATGCTGTGGCTTCAGGTGGTTTCCTACAGTGTTATCATTACACTCGTATACCATTTGCGCTATCCCGCCCTTGTGCCTCTCAGTGCATTCAAGGCGGCGCTTACACCCATTTGCAGCAAGCAATACTGGTATGTAACTGCCTACGCAGGCATGTTTCTTTTAATGCCCGTTTTGTCAAAGGGAGCAAAGGCTCTTACAAAAAAGCAGTTTAAGGCAACGCTTGCAGCTTTGTTTGTTGCCCTCAGCCTGCTCCCCTCGCTTTTTACAAATGATATTTTTGCTACACTTTGGGGCTATACCCTTCTCTGGCTCAGCTTTTTATACCTTGCAGGTGCATATGTAAAGCTTCATGGCTTGTTCAAAAACAGCGCAAAAATTTCACTTGCTGTTTATGGGGGATGTACAATTTTTTCCTGGGTGTTTAAGCTCTGGGAGGAAAACGTATCAAAGGAAGGTAAATATGCTGACCTGGCCTCGGGCTTCATTGCACAATACACCTCTCCGCCCATGCTTATATCCGGCGTTGCGCTTTTTGTATTGTTTGCAAATCTCAACATTCCGTCTTTTCTTAAAAAGGCTGTTAAAATTATATCTCCTTGCGCCTTCGGTGTTTACATTATTCATGCGCACCCGCTTTTGTGGGACCGTCTTATAACCTACCGCTATGCTCATTACATAGATTATAACCCCTTTGTGATGATACTGCTGGTAGCCTTGACGGCAATTGTAATGTTTGTGCTCTTTACCTTTATTGACTTTATCCGACTTAAAATTTTTGAGGCATTAAAAATAAGACAGCTGCTTTTAAAGCTTGAAAATAAACTGACAGGAGGAATGTGGGATTGTTGAGTTATTTTTATATTGCCGTAACGGTATGGAACGTTCTTCTTTTTGTAATGTACGGTATTGACAAATTCAAGGCGAAGCACCACATGTGGCGCATAAGCGAATTTATGCTCATTGCACCTGCATACATTTTTGCATCCTTCGGTGCAATGCTGGGAATGATAGTTTTCAACCATAAAACCAGCAAAACAAAATTCCGCATACTTGTTCCATTGTCTTTTATTTTTAACGTAATATGTGCGGTTGCCATAAAAAAATGGATGCTACTGTAGGTAGCATCCATTTCTATTTATCTTATCTGACCTGTGCCTTCAATAATATATTTATAAGACGTAATTTCTTTTAAACCCATGGGCCCACGGGCATGAAGCTTTTGTGTTGAAATGCCCATTTCTGCGCCAAAGCCGAATTCACCACCATCGGTAAAACGGGTGGATGCGTTGTGATAAACCGCTGCCGAATTAACCTCGTGCAAAAACTTGTTTGCAGTTTCCTTGTTTTCTGTAATAATGGCATCGGAATGATGGGTGGAATATTTCTCCACATGGTCAATTGCCTCTTCAACGCCCGACACGACCTTTACGGATATGATAAGGTCAAGAAATTCGGTTGCAAAGTCTTTCTCGGTAGCTTCCTCCACGGCAATGTGCTTTCTTGTTTTTTCACAACCAAGCACACGGCAGCCCTTTTCAAGCAATGCGTTATAGATAACGGGCAGAGCGGTTGATGCAATGTTTTCATGCACAAGAAGGCTTTCGCAGGCGTTGCACACCCCTGTACGCTGTGTTTTTGCGTTTACAATAATATCACGTGCCATTTCTACCGAGGCTTCCTCGTCCACATAGATGTGGCAGTTACCTGTGCCGGTTTCAATAACGGGCACCGTTGCATTTTCAACAACACTTCTTATAAGACCTGCGCCTCCGCGGGGAATGAGCACATCAAGATATTCGTTCATTTTCATCATGCTTGTTGCGCTTTCGCGGCTGGTGTCTTCGCAGAGCATGATGGCATCGGGCATAATAGCTGTGCCTTCAAGTGCCTGACGCATTATTTTAACCAAGGCTTTATTGGAATTTATTGCATCGCTGCCGCCACGCAGAAGGGCGCTGCTACCGCTTTTAAGACAAAGCACAGCCGCATCCACGGTAACGTTGGGGCGAGCTTCATAAATGATGCCGATAACACCCATAGGGACACGCACCTTTTTAAGCTTAATGCCGTTGGGGCGCTCCCACTCTTCCATAACCTCGCCGATGGGGTCGGGCAGCAAAACAATTTCTTTAACAGAATTACTGAGGGCTTCCACTCTTTTATCATCGAGCATAAGGCGGTCCACTAAAGACTCCTTCATGCCCTTTTCGCGCGCTGTGGTAATATCCTTTTTGTTTGCTTCAATAATTTCTTCTGCGTTCTTTAAGAGAGCATCTGCAATAAGCAACAATGCTTCGTTCTTTTCTTTTTCGGTTCTGAGCATAATGCTTCTTGCCGCAGCCTTTGCTCTTTTGCCGGCTTCCTGTACTGTAATCATTTCTACCATCCTATCTGAAAATTGTTCCGAATTCTTCTTCTTCAAAAATGCGGTAAATGTCCTTAGGCTCATCGGCAGAGCAAACTACGGTTTTGATGCCTGCCTTTGATGCAATGCGTGCCGCATAAAGCTTTGTTATCATGCCGCCTGTGCCCCGGCTTGAGCCTGCACTGCCGCCAAGAGCTAAAATATCGTCGGTAATTTCTTCGACCTGGCTTATGAGCTGTGCGTCGGTGAATTCTCTGGGGTTTTTATTGTAAAGCCCGTCAATATCTGTTAATATTACCAGCAGCTCTGCATCGCAAAGAGTTGCAACATACGCCGACAAGGTGTCGTTGTCGCCAAATTCAATTTCCTCGGTGGACACGGCATCGTTTTCGTTAACAATGGGAACAACGCCCATTTCAAGCAATTTTTTAAAAGTGTTGTGGGCATTTGTCCTGCGGTCGTCGTGCTCAATGGCATCCTTCGTTAAAAGCACCTGCCCCGTTACATGACCATATTCGGAAAAAAGCTTATCGTAAAGATACATGAGCTCGCACTGACCCACGGCCGCCGCCGCCTGCTTGCCTGGCATGTCCTTAGGCTTTTCTCCAAGCCCGAGCTTACCCACACCAACACCTATAGCACCGCTTGATACCAGCACAACATCCATGCCCCTGTTCTTTAAGTCGGCAATTACTCGAACGAGAATATCAATCTTATTTATGTTAAGCCTTCCGTTAGGGTATGTAAGAGATGATGTACCAACCTTAAAGACTACTCTTTGGGTATTTTTTAAGCCTTCGCGCAAATTCATATTTTTCACCTTCAAAAAAGTATTTAGTCTATTATACGCTTTCTTTTTTCATTTGTCTATATAAAAAATCATTTTCAATGTTTCAACCCCCTCGTTCCCCCACTCTTGGGGGACGAAAAGGTAAGATTTTATTTTACAAGCAAATGTGCACACATTCTGCGCGCAATTTCCTATGTAATACAAAAACGAGCAACTTAAAAAGTTGCTCGTTTTTGTATGTTTTAAGTATGTTACTTTACAAAGTCTACTGTCCAGTAAACTGTGCCGTCGATTGCTGTCGCAACGCTTATACCAATCTTTGTGAAATCCTTACTTAAGATGTTCACATTGTGCTTTGCGCTCTTCATCCATGCATCAACAATAACCTGGGGTGTGAAGTTGCCCTGTGCGAGATTTTCTGCCGCCATAGTAAATACTATCTTAGCGTCTGTAAGTCTCTTTGCAACATCTGCGCCAGCCTTGTTCTTCTGATCAAGGTACTTATTTGTTGCCATGTCAACACAGTGTGCTTCGGAAACCTTAGCAACATCCTTATCCCATACAAGTGCGGGAAGGTTTGCCTTTGCTCTTTCAGCATTGATAAGCTTCAACACTTCTTCAGCCTTCTTTGCATCAACAGTAACCTTCTTTTCAGTAGGCTTTTCTGTGGGGATTTCTGCAAGGATGGGGCCATCGGGTTCTGTGGGAGCTTCTGTTACTGCAACTGTGGGGCCCTGTGTTTCGGGCTCAGTGGGAGCAGCTGTGGGAGCCTGTGTTTCGGGCTCAGTGGGAGCAGCTGTGGGAGCCTGTGTTTCGGGCTCAGTAGGAGCAGCTGTAGGTGTTTCTGTTTCGGGCTCAGTGGGAGCTACTGTGGGAGCTTCTGTTTCGGGCTCAGTGGGAGCTGCTGTGGGAGCCTGTGTTTCGGGCTCAGTAGGAGCTGCTGTGGGAGCTTCTGTTTCGGGCTCAGTAGGAGCAGCTGTGGGAGC
>JAFQLL010000037.1 GCA_017414645.1 Clostridia bacterium
AACGTCCAACACGTATGTATTACCATCGCCCACCATGGAATAAATCTGATACCAGCCGTCGCCTGCATCAACTATTTTCCAGTTGTTGTAACTGCCGCCGGGGTAGGATGCGCCCCACTGCTGAACGTTTGTGCCGTCGGCCGCTGTGCCACCTGTTACATCAAGATAAAGGTTGGAGTTTGCATTTTTAATCATGTAAACTGCGCCGTCCTGAATTTCGTCAGAAACTGCTACGCTTTCTGTTCTGGGCATTTCCATGTTGTGACCTAAGAAATAGTCTAACATGTGAGACTGATAATAGCCCTTAGCTGTCATGCAGTTACGGTAGCAGGGGTTCTGTGCCAAGCAGTCAAAGCGATAATCTGTAGGTATTGTTGTGGAAAAGATTACAAGCTTTGAAAAGTCACTGCTTGTCATAATAAATTCTTCACGCCAGTCGCCTAAAATATCGCCGTAGAACATGGGCACGCCACGGTCACTACGCACGCAGTCTGTCACCTTCCAGGTTGTCATAAGTCGGTTGGTTGAACCATTATTATAATCCCACTTTTCGATCTTACCATCGTTAAAGGATTCGCTGAGGAGGTCGCCGTCCCACCAGAGTCTTAATACGGGATAAAGACTGGAGGTATTTATCTGCTTACCACTCATAGAGTAAAGCCCCTGGAAGGACCAGCACTCAAAGCCGTCGTAGTTGGGGTCAACGTCACCAACGTTACCTCTTGCTACGTCAGCTGTGCCTGATGCAGCGTAATTTGTCCATATCAATTTACCTGTTGATGCGTTGTAGAAGTATTCCAAAAGACCTGATGCATTGTCCTGCTGAATACCATAGCCCATCATTTCGTTATTGTTATTAGAATTGCTGAAGGAGCCCACGTACCAACGGTCTCCGTGAACTACCTTGTCAACAGTGTAGCGGAGGCTACCGTCACCGTTAATTGCGTAGCCCATGTGCAAAACTTCGTCGTTACCATCGTAGTCAACGTCGGCAATACGTATCTGATGAGCCTCAGCATAGCCGGGATTTGTAAACTTCCACTGCTGCTTAAACTGACCGTTCACATAGCCATATGCAACAGTGTAGCTGTTAAAGCTCTTATCATCGTTACGGTTCTTCATCCAGCATACTACCGAGGGAGTAACGCCGTCGAGATAACCAATTTCCATCATACAAGCCTTAGGACCTGCACTTATCATGTCGGTAGGAACAGGAGCGGATGCTTCAAGTGCACCTGTCATGCCGTTGATTACGGCAATGTCCTGTCCGTTTGTTGTTTTGTTGGAATGCACCTTGCCGTTGCCGTACACTACGCCGTCTGCCACACGAAGTAAAACCTCAGCATAGCCGTCGCAGTCGATATCGTAAACTGTTGCACCGTCCCACATACCAACATCAATTGTGGATGCACCGGGCTCGATGTTATTTGTGTTTGTGCTGTTATAGCCTAAGTCAATTGTCCAGAGGTATGTACCGTCGTGGAGGTATGCTTCCAATTTTTGTGTTTCGCCCCACAGTCTGTCCAGCAAATAATCGTACTTGCCGTCGCCGTTAAAGTCGCCTACCCAGATAAAGTGGATTGTACCGCCACTCTTAATGGGCACTGTTAAAAACTGCGAGCCCGAATTTGCGGCAAGTGTGAAATTGCCGTCGGTGTCACGTTCCACACCACGCATAACAGTTTTTACAAAATATGTGTTATTCTTAGATAAATCCGCCGTTGTGTCGGTAAAGTTTGTACCGCCGTAAAGAGGTTCCTCATTCAGCTTTACGGTTGCACCGTCTGTTGTTCTGTAAACATTAAAGCCCACATAAGGGTCATCAGAAACTAAAAGTCGCCAGCTTACAAAAACAGAGTTTCCGTTTCGCACAGCTACAACACCGCGGTCAAGATATTCCATATCTCTGTTTGTTGCAGCAGCTACGCCAATTGTACCAAGTGGTGCTGCAAACGCCATGATCATTACCAACGTAAGCAGCATTGATAAAAACTTTTTCATTCTTCTCTCTCCCTTTTTTGTGTATTTTGCATTAATTTCGATTAAATATTATCAAAAATTTATGCACTTTCACATAGCCAGGATTGCTTTTTACATTGCAAATATTGTCATTCATTTTTCTTGGAATTTATGTTTTTTGCTAAAAATAATACACATAAAAGGTTAGGAAGAGCCATTAAAGCACATGAAATATCGCCTATTGCCCAGGCAATTTCAAGGCCTATTACAGCACCAATAAAAACAGCAAAAGCATAAACAACCTTATAAACTTCCTTTTTCTTTTCGCCAAAAAGATACGCCGTGCACTCAAGCCCGAAGTAGGACCAACCCACAATTGTTGTAAAGGCAAAAAAGGTTATTGCTAAGTCAAGCACACCTCCGCCCAATGACCCTAAGGCTGAATAAAAAGCTGACTGCGTGCTTGACGCCCCTGCCGATAATATAGCAACCGCCGTAAGTGTGCACATTACAATGGTGTCGACAAAAATTGAAACTGAGCCGATTACACCTTGCTTATGAGGGCTTTTTGTGTTTGATTTTGAGGAAAGTATAACCGTGCTTCCTACCCCTGCTTCTCCACTCATAACGCCTCTGGCAATACCGTTTGCCAACGCACCGCCCATAATTGCACGGGACGAAAAGGCCTCGGAGAAAATACTTTTAAAAACAAAAGGGATATTTTCACGGTTAATTAAAATAACCATAAGTGCCGACACAATAAAAAACACGCTCATTACAGGCACAAAAAAATCGGTAAATCGGGTTATTCCCTTTATGCCACCCTTTACAATTAAAAAGGCAAGAAATGCAAACAAAATGCCTGTAAGCCACTTTTCAACACCAAAACCTGTGTAAAGAGCAGTTGCAGCAGAATTAGCCTGTATCATGTTGCCTATGCCTAAAGATGTTATAATGCAAAAGAATGCGAAGGCCTTTGAAATTTTGTCGGGCATGTAGCCAATGGGCTTTTTATCGGTTTTGTATATTTTGCCCAGGGCGTTTTCGCAGTAGCTTACACACATGCCGAAAAGTGCCGCAACCCACATCCAGAAAACGCTACCCGGACCGCCAACTCCAATGGCAAGCGACACACCAACAATATTGCCTGTTCCAATTGTTGAGGCAAGGTTTACAAACAAGGTCTGCACAGGCGACACATCGCCCTCGCCTTTTTCGTTCTGTACTCTTTTTGCACCCTTGTTTTTTATAATTGCAAAAACGCATACTGCACCCGTTAACAAAAATAAGGGCACGAACATATAATTCCACAAAAAGTTTTTAACCAAATCAAGCATGTTATTCACTCCAGGGTTATAGTATGGAAAAACGGGGTAAATTATTACCGAAAAGTTGACTTTAACCTCTTTTTTTGCTATACTTTACTGGAATATATTTCTTTTTATTTTGGAGGCGTTTATGAATCTTGAACACAATTCCAGAAAATCCTTTTACCGCTTTCCCAAGGGAGCAGTAAAAACCGATTCTACTATAAGATTACGCATCAGTGTAGCGTCCATGTTTATCCCTGACAGGGTTTCTTTGTATGTAAACACGGTAGAATACCAGATGCATTATATATTTTCTCTTGCAGGCTCACGCGTGTACGAATGCACCATAAAAACCCCCTCTGACGGTGGTTTGTTGTGGTATTCCTTCAAGGTTGATGCCGACGGCGAAACAAAATGGTATTCCAATAATGACCGCTTTTTAGGCGGCATCGGTCAGGCGTATGACGAAAAGCCTGCCATTGCATATCAGATAACAGTTTATGATAAGGAATATAAAACACCCGATTGGATAAAGAATGCCGTTGTTTATCAGATTTTTCCCGACCGCTTTTTCCGCGGAGAGGACACACCAATTCACGGCATCCCACGTAATTGGGGTGACGAGCCCTTCTACACCGCCGAGCAGTTTGGCGGAGAGTACCTTTCCAATGACTTTTTCGGTGGCACACTTTCGGGCATTGAGCAAAAGCTTCCCTATCTTCATAACATGGGCGTAACTGCAATTTATTTAAACCCCATATTTAAAGCCTTTTCCAATCACCGCTACGATACAGGTGACTACGAAAATATTGACGATACCTTAGGCACAAACGAAGACTTTGTTCGCCTTGCGCGGAAGGCTAAAGAAATGGGCATACGCCTCATTCTTGATGGCGTTTTCAGCCACACAGGCTCCGACAGCCGTTATTTCAATAAGTACGGCAATTACAACTCTGTAGGTGCTTATCAGAGCGAAAATTCGCCCTTCTACAGCTGGTATCACTTCCATGACGACAGAGACCATTACGATTCCTGGTGGGGCTTTGACACACTTCCCAACACAGAAGAACTGGACCCCGAATATGAAAAGTATATTTTAACCAATCCCGACAGCATTATAAAGCGCTGGATTGAAAACGGTGCTTCAGGCTGGCGATTGGACGTTGCCGACGAATTACCCGACAAGTTTATTATGGATTTAAGAAAAGCAGTAAAGGAAAAAGACCCGGATGCACTTGTTATAGGCGAAGTGTGGGAGGATGCTTCCAACAAAATAAGCTACGGCGAAAAGCGCAGGTTTCTTTTAGGTAAATCCCTCGACGGTGTAATGAATTACGTTTTCCGCGGTGCAGTGCTTGATTATCTCACAGGTGGCGACGCGCACCTTTTCGCTCAGCGCACCCTCTCCATGATTGAAAACTACCCTGCCGAGGCTCTTTATGCATCCTTAAACCTTATTTCAACACATGACGTGCCCCGTGCACTTACAATTTTGTCTAATGCTCCCTCTGTAGCAGGCCTTGACCGCAACGCTCAGAAGGCTGTTGTGGTATCGCCCGAAGACCGTGAGCTTGGTTTAAAGAGGTTAAAACTTGCAACACTTATGCAGTTCACACTGCCCGGTGCCCCTTGTGTATATTATGGCGACGAAATAGGCATGTATGGCTATGCCGACCCATTTAACCGCCGTTGCTTCGACTGGAGCAAAATTAACTGCGAGCTTCACGATTTAACAAAGAAATATGCCGAGCTTCACCATAAGTATCAGGTGTTAAGAACAGGCGAGGTTAACATGGTGTTTACAGTTAATTCAACCGTGTGCTACCTTCGTTATAACAATGTTTTCGGCGCCGATAAAACAAAGTTCAAGGTGCTTACCTGCATAAATGCATCGGAAACCAACGAAGAAAAGCTTCATCTTGAAATGGGCAGGTTTAATTTCGACACAGCTGTTGACTTTGAAACAGGTGAAGAAATCCCCTACGAAAACCATGCTCTCGATGTGGTTGTTCCTCCCCTTTCTGCTAAGATTTATATTTTGGAAAAATGTACAGCTGAGTGCTATGACACAGAATATATTTAACAAAATGGGGCACAGTCCCCATTTTGTTAATGAATATTGAAAAACGAATAATGAATAATTCAGGAAGAAATTCGCACCGCGAATTTCTTTCATTCGTTCTGCACTCTGCATTCTGCATTTTACATTATCAAATCAACGAGGTGTTTTTATGACAAACCCCAACATTTTCACATCGCCAATATATTCAGTAGCCGAGGACGGCAGCGGCATTGCAAAATGCGACGGCTACACCGTTTTTGTAAAGGGCGCTGTTATTGGTGACGAATGTAAAATTGAAATTACAAAGCGCAATAAAACCTATGGTTTCGGCAAGCTTTTAGAGGTTACAAAGCCCTCTCAGAGCCGCGTTGAGCCCATTTGCCCACAGTTTAAGGAGTGCGGCGGCTGCACTCTTTTACATACAGACTATGAAACACAACTTAAAATAAAAAAAGAAACCGTTTACAATGCCCTTACACGCATTGGCGGCTTTGAAGACATTTTTGTGCACGACACAATCCCTTCTGTGCCCAATTTTAACTACCGCAACAAAAGCCAGTACCCTGTTGGTGGAACGGCAAGCAATGTGAAAATAGGTTTTTATGCGCCAAGAAGCCACAATGTTGTAAATTCTGATTCCTGTGCAATAGAAAACCCCGATGCAAGAATTATTCTTGATGCTTTCCGTTGCTGGATGGAAAAATACCACATTTTACCCTATAACGAAGAAAAGCACACAGGTACAATACGCCACATATATTCTCGCACGGGCGAAAGCATTATGGTTGTTATTGTATCACGCACAAGGGAAATTGAGCATCTGGAAGAATTAAAAAATGAGCTTTTAAGCCTTAAGCTGTCAAAGCCCATTGGTGGCATTGTTGTAAACATAAATTCACAAAGGACAAATACCATATTAGGCAAATACGACTACACGGTTTTTGGCGAAAAATTTATTTATGCAAAAATTGACGACATTACCTACAAGGTTAACTATAAGTCCTTCTTCCAGGTAAACCCATACACCACAAACCTTTTGTACAAAAAAGCTTTAGAGTTATGCTCACTTACCGGCAATGAAACCGTGTTCGACCTTTACTGTGGTATAGGCACAATAAGCCTTTTTCTTGCACGAAATGCAAAAAAGGTTATTGGCGTTGAAATTGTGCCCGAAGCAATAGAAGATGCTCGTGAAAACGCCCGTCTTAACAGCATGGAAAATGCCCGGTTTTATTGCGGTGCTGCAGAAGAGGTGTGCCCTCCCCTTATTAAGGCAGGGGAAAAAGCAGACGTTGTAGTTGTTGACCCACCAAGAAAAGGCTGCGACGAAAAGCTACTTGATGCCATAGGCAAAATGAAACCCGATAAAATTGTTTATGTTTCCTGCAATGTGTCTACCCTTGCAAGAGACGCAAAAATTCTCCACGAAAAATACGGCTATGAAATGAAAGAAGCTTTTCCCTTTGACCAGTTTCCGCATTCAATGCATGTTGAAGCAGTTGCACTGCTTCAACATGCATTGAACTAAGTTTGCCTTACGGCAAGTGAAGTTGACTAACGTCAGTGAAGTTACTCCGTAGTGAAGTTTCGGCTTTCGCCGAAGTGGCACCCTGAGTGAAGCGAGGAAGTACTCTTGGGGTACAAACTTAACTTCACTTTGTTCCGTGAACAAAACTTCACTGTGAATACAATGAACAACTTCACTTTTGCATCAGCAAAACTTAACCAAATTTTTATTAAAGGAGAAAGAACCATGAAAGATTCTGAACTTCGAATCAGATCAAAATCTTTAGCCCTTAAAATAATTTCAATCTGCGATACCGTTGATACTCGTAAGGGCAGAAGTGTTTTGGTTAACCAAATAATCAGGAGTGCAACATCAATCGGTGCTAATCTCAACGAGGCAAATTATGCTTCCAGTAAGGCAGATTTTATAAACAAATTCCATATAGCGTTAAAAGAATGTGCCGAAACTGAATATTGGATCGAAATGCTTTTAGGGTCAAATTGCATTTCTGAGGTAGTCGCTAAAGAACTTTTACAGGAATGCGGTGTTATCAGAAAATTTCTCGTTAAATCAATCAACACAGCAAAACAAAATAGCAACTAAAAGGTTGAGGTATTACCTCAACCTTTTAACTTCACTTTGTTCCGTGAACAAAACTTCACTGTGAATACAATGAACAACTTCACTTTTGCATCAGCAAAAAACTTCACAATAAAAAAGACTCCGATTTCTCGGAGTCTTTTTTATTAGCCTAAGCTATTTATTACTTATAAGAACCTACGGGTGTACCAAGGTTACCTGTTGTGATAGCTTCAAGAGCATTTACACCAACAAGAACAGAGATACCAGCCACTGTGAGTTCGCCTTCAGTAAGAGTTACGTTAGAGGAAGGAATCTGAACTTCGCCGTTTTCGTTAACTTCAACTTCAACTGCCTGTACAGAGTAAGCCTTACCGTCCTTAAGGTAGGAGATAACAACAACTACTGTTTCGTATGTTGTGTCTTCGTCTACGAACTTACCGGAAATTGTAACACCAAGAGCAGAAGGTGTAATTACTACGTCAACTGCTTCGAAGGGAAGTTCTTCTTCGGAAGGTTCATCAGAAGGTTCGTCGGAAGGTTCGTCAGAAGGTTCGTCGGAAGGTTCGTCGGAAGGTTCGTCAGAAGGTTCGTCAGAAGGTTCGTCAGAAGGTTCGTCAGAAGGTTCGTCAGAAGGTTCGTCGGAAGGTTCGTCGGAAGGTTCTTCGCCTTCGCCAATTACATATGTGAGAGCGGGAACTTCATAGAAGGAAGCACCGTAAACACCCATAAGACCGCCTGTAACCTTGTAAAGAAGTAATACACCGTTAGATGCATCGTATGTGGAAAGGTCAACTGTTAATGTAACAGCTTCATCTTCTGCTGTGAATGTACCGGAAGCAAGAGCTGTAAGACCAGCCTTCTGTTCGCTTGTACCAAATGTAGCTACATCTGCAGCGTAGATTTCGAATGTGTTTGTCTGACCACCCATGATATCACCAGGTGTAAGTGTAAGTGTAGCTTCTGTAATAGCTTCACCTTCAGCTGTTGTTACGTCGAAGAGCATTTCGCCGTAACGTTCCTTACCCCAAGATGCAGACATGATAGCATCTGTACCTGCAAGCTTTCTGTCGGAAGGATATGCAAATACTTCGTTATCTGTAATGTTGTAGATCTGTGTCTGTACTGCATAAGCAACGCCTTCAACAGCTTCTTCAGCTACTGCAGCAACTGTAACTGTAAGGTTAGCAGCATCAACAACTGTTGTTGTAGCAGCTGCAACATATCTTGTACCAGCCTTAGCAAACTTAGCTTCGGGAACATCTACTGTTGCGCCGTTAACGCCTTCAACTGTAGCTGTCTTTACAACTTCTTCGCCAACTGTGTAGTTAACTGTAACTACTTCAACCTTAGCACATTCAACTTCTACAACCTGACCATCTTCTTCGATTGTAGCTGCAGCTGCAGGAGCTTCGTACTTAACGCCGTCAACTGTAAGAGTTGTAGCTTCAACGCTAACTTCTGTGCCGATTTCAGCTGTCTTAGGAGCTGTGCCAAGTTCTACACCACCACATACATACTTGAATGTAAGTGTGCCCATGGTTTCGGGTGTCTTGTCGATAACCTTTACATTAGTAACGTAGAACACGTCAGCCTTACTATTGTTATCGCAAAGAACCAATGCATCGATAGCTGTAACAGCAGGAGCTGTATCACGGAATGCCATGCCGGAGTTTGTATAAACATCTGCACCGTCAGCTGTAACTGTTACGCCCCATGTGCTATTGATAATATCAACATTTACAACAAAGTGATATGTTGTACCTGCTGTAAGTGCCTTACCTGTATCTACTGTGTTGCCAGCGTTACGAACCTTAAGTGTTGCATCGGGCTTAATCATAACGTTAGCATTTGTGAAATAGTTGTTAGCTGTGAAGTTTGTACTTGTACCAAGAGCAACAAGACCATTTTCAAAGCTGTTAGCTACAAGGTCAAATTCAACATCAGCAACACCTGTGATAACTTCGGGAAGAGCGTATACACCATCTGCATCGTCTGCATTAATGTCGCCTGTGAAACCGGGCTGATGTACGGAGTTCTTCCAGATAACCTCTTCCTTCTTTGTGATTCTGCTTTCAAGTGTAAGATCACCTGCAGCATCTGTAGATGCTAACATATCATCTTCAAGGTCAAGCATGAATCTGGATGTACCAAGTTCAATATAGAAATCTTCGAAAGATGCACCTTCGTTAAGAACATATGCAACTGTGAAAAGCTTGAATGTTCCATCTGTTGTTGTTTCTACTTCCTTGCTGGGAGCAGCCTGTGCCATTGTAAGTGCAAGAGCTGTATAACCATTTTCAAGGTCTGTAGAAGAACTTGCTGTGGGTTCAAACTTACCGGATGCAGGATTAGGTCTTACTGCAGGTGTATAGGGGTTGATGTATTCACCCAAATGGTAGCAATAAGTTTTGATATCATCAACGTTTGTAATTGCTGTTCCATAGTAAGAGTCAGCAATTGAAGCTACGTCAACAGGCCATGTCCAAGCAATCTGGCCGCCTCTAAATGCGTTAGTACTAACATTTTCCAAGCCGAATGTTACAAAGAACATTTCGCCTGCAGCAGGAGCTGTTGCATCTGTGTATGCCACAACTGTTGCTGTAGGTGTGCCTTCTGCATATACGGGCACTACAATCATTGTAAATGCCAATGCAAACGCAAGTACTAAAGAAAGAATTTTCTTCATACTATATTACCTCACTTTATTTTTTTTGTTGTAAATGTTAATTAGTCAGCGTAACCCTGTGTATCGAAGTTAGAAAGCGCTGCCTGAATTTCTGAAACAGACACAGTGCCATCATCATCGATATCCAAATTGTAATCTTCAATAGCAGTTGTATCGCTATCGAAATACTTCTTCGCCGCCATAATGTCGGAAACTGTTACATAAGTATCGCCATCATAGTCACCGGGAATAAGCTTAATTGTGCCAAGGTTAACTTCTGTCTGATTAGCAACTACGTCTTCGTATGTCTTGTAAAGGTAACCTGCTTTACCAAGAACTACGTCGTATGTGCCCTGACCAACTTCGATTTCATATGTACCGTCAGACTTAACTGTACCGTTTACAGAAATTGCAGATGCGTCTGTAGCAACAGCTGTTGCCTTTGTAGCATCGCCAAGTACTGAAATAGTACCGATAATCTTCTTAGTATCAAATGAGAAGGAAGTGTCTTCAGGTGCGTCAACACCTGTACCGCCTACGTATACATCGTATGTACCTGTGCGGTCAGCTTCGAGGAGCTTGAATGTGTAAGTAACGGCTGTGTCGCTAACTGCTTCCTGATCGATATACTTGATATCGGAATCCTGAAGTGTTGCAAGAGCTGTACCGGACTTAACAACAAGCACTGTGGACTGCTGAGCTGCTTCGGGGGAACCGTATTCAACTGTAACCGAAATTGTTCTGCCCGCATCAGCTGCAACGCCTGCTTCAACGCTCTCAATAGTAGCTGCTGAAGCAACTGCCATCATAGCAAAGAACACTGTAAGTGCCAATGCCATAACGAGAAGAATTTTGCTGAGTTTCTTCATCATTTTGTCTCCTTTCAGGAAAAAATTAATTTTTGTGTTGCCAAAGCTTGTTCTCTTTGGTTGTAATTGCAAATAGCAACTCGCCCAATCTATACTTTGACATTATTCACATACATACAGTATAACACAAAATATATAATTTTCAAGATGTTTTTCATAATTTTTTTGTGTTTTTTAAGACATTTTTATCCATTACGTACAAAAGCGCAACGCCCCCGTACAAAAGGATAATAAGCATTTTCCATATTATGTTTCACAATTGCACAAGCATTCCGCACAACAGCTTATAAGCGGGCAATTCTGTTAAGTTTTTGCTGATGCAAAAGTGAAGTTGTTCACTATGTTCACAGTGAAGTTTTGTATTATATACAAAGTGAAGTTAAGTTTGCTATCCACTGCACCGCAAGGTGCAACTTCACTGCCCAAAAGCAACTTCACTATCGAAGATAACTTCACTTGCCTTAAGGCAAACTTAGTTGTAGACGGCATAAAAATAGGAGAAGTGTGCTTACTCGCACACTTCTCCTATTTTTATGCCGTCTACTGCCGCACTCATTATTCCGCCTGCATAGCCTGCGCCTTCACCGCAGGGGTACAAGCCTTTTACAATTGAAGAAAAGCTTTCATTTCGTATAATTCTTATGGGAGAAGAGCTTCTTGTTTCAACACCTGTAAGAACTGCATCGGGATGGTTAAAGCACTTAATTTTTCGTGCAAAGCCCTCTATGGCATCCTTAAGACCATCAGCAATAAACAAAGGTAAAAGCCTGTTTAAATCGGAGGGCGTTACCCCCGGTTCATAGGTGGGCGTAACGGAGTCAAACTGTGCTGTGCGTTTACCCATAAAAAAGTCCCCCACCTTCTGGCAAGGCGCTTTATAGTCTGCCCCTGCCTGGTAGAATGCGCCCTTTTCCAGCTTGCGCTGAAAATGCATTCCTGCAAGAGGGTCTTCTCCTTCAAAGTCGTCGGGATAAAGGGAAACCAAAAGTGCACTGTTGCTGTTTTGTCCGTTACGGGCAAAGTTGCTCATGCCGTTAGTAACCACGCCTTCCTCTTCGCTTGCTGATGCTACCACATAGCCACCGGGGCACATGCAGAAGGTATAAACGCCTCTTCCGTTTCTATCTTTTATGTTGCATTTATAGTCTGCCGCTTCCATAATTGGCGCAAAGTCGCCATACTGAGCATAGTTTATGTCTTCCCTTTTATGCTCAATTCTTGCACCTACGGAGAAGGGCTTTCTTTCAATGGGAATGTTAAGCTTCTGAATCAGCTTGAAGGTGTCGCGAGCGCTGTGGCCTATTGCAAGAATAAGGGTTTTTGTTTCAAAGTCGCCCTTAGTGGTTTTTATGCCGCAAACCTCGTTATTTCTTATTATAATATCGTCCATACGGCAGTTAAAAATAAACTCGCCGCCCATTTGGATAATTTTCTTTCGTATATTGGCAACCATAATGCATAGCATGTCTGTTCCCACGTGGGGCTTTGCCTTATAAAGAATTTCCTTGGGTGCACCTGCAGAAACCATTTCCTCCAACACCTTGCGCTGTCTTGTGTCCTTGGTGCCTGTATTAAGCTTACCGTCGGAAAAGGTGCCTGCACCACCCTCGCCAAACTGCACGTTGCTCTCAGGGTTAAGCATTCCTGTCTTCCAGAAGGTTTGCACGGTATTCATGCGGTTTTCAACGCATTCGCCACGTTCAATAACAATGGGGTTTGCGCCGCGATATGCAAGGATAAGCGCCGCAAAAAGCCCTGCCGGACCGCTTCCCACAACAATGGGACGGTGCTCACTTCGCCATGGGTTAGGATATTCATATTCGTATTTTTCGTACTTTGACACATGCTCACGGCTGTAATAGCGCCTTTCGTCCTTCAGGGAAACGTCGAATACGGCAACATAAAAAACGTCCTTTTTGTTGCGTGCATCAACTGAAAGCTTTACCTCGGAAAAGCTTTCAATGTCGCCTACAGGAGCTTTTATCTGTCTTGCAATCGCTTCAAGCACATATTCACGGTCGTACCCCGGCTTTAATTTTACGTTGTTAACTCTAATCATACAAAACCTCTTGTGCTTTATTTTGCCGCGCTCTTGCCTGCAATAGCGCCCGTTGCCCATGCCCAGTGAAGGTTGTAACCTCCGCAGATTGCGTCCACATCAAGAATTTCGCCTGCCGCATACAAGTTTTTAACTAATTTCGACTCCATGGTTTCGGCGTTAAAGCCGTTAAGCTCAACACCACCTGCTGAAACCTGCGCATTTTCAAAGCCGTTATTCCCCAAAACACTCAAGGTAAGCTTTTTTAAAAACTCCGCACAATTACGGATGTTTTCGTCTGTAAAGTCTTTTGCCTTGACAGAGGTTTTCTCAACCCCTGCCCACTTTAACATGGGTACAGCAATCTTTTTATTTACAAGCCCCGAAAAAAGCTCTCCGCCCTCTCGCTCGGGCAGGCTGTAAACTCTCTCGTAAATTTCGGCAAGGGCTTCCTTTCGCGACAAATCGGGCAGCATGTCAACTTCAAGTGTCATGCCTTTTTTTGCAAAGCGGGAAATTTGCATAACAGGTATGCCCGACACGCCATAGTCCGTAAAAAGAATTTCGCCACGGTCTGTTGCAATTTGCTTTTCTTTGTCGTAAAGGGCAACACGGGCAAAAGCCTTAACCCCCTTTAAGCCTTTGGTAACTGTAGTTTCTGTTTTAAGGCTTACCAAAGCACATTTTATTTGGGTAACAGAATGACCGAAGCTTTCAAAAAGCTTGTAGCCTGAGCCGTCGCTGCCTAATTTGGGTTGAGCTTTGCCACCTGCTGCAATAATGACTTTTTTTGCAAAAAGGTTGCCAACCTTAAAGCCATCCTGTGTTTTTTCAACAGAATTGACGTAGGTTTCTGTTATAAAATCAACATCATTTTCCGTAAGGTAAAGCCTTAAGCAATCTGCAATGGCACTTGCCTGGTTGGATATAGGGTAAACTCTGCCCTCTTCCACACGGTGCATAATGCCCAATTCTTTAAAAAAGCTCAAGGCATCTTCGGTACCAAACTGTGAAAGAACTTTGTCGACAAAGGCTTTATCGCCATAAAAATAATCGCTTCTGATATCCATGTTGGTGTAATTGCATCTGCCGTTACCCGTTGCATGAATTTTTTTTGCAACACGGTCGTTTTTTTCAACAATGCCGATTTTTATATTACTATTCTCTTTTCTTGCAGAAACGGCGGCCGCAAGTCCTGCCGCGCCGCCGCCGATGATTAAAATATCATACTTTGTCATGTTTCTCACTTCTTTTTGTAGAACATTGTGGATTCTTCACCGTTACGAAGTCTTACAATGTTTGTTTTGTGCTTATAAATTGCAAGAATGGCAATAGCCACAGTAATTACAAGAAGACGAGCCTCACCGGGGTAAAGAAGGGCTGTAAACACAACAATGTTCATTACCGCAACGATGGAGGAAAGGGAAACGTATCTGAAAAGCACCATTAAAATCACAAATTCCACAAGTGCAAGAGTGGTTGCCGCAGGGCTTATAACCAGAAGAGCGCCTGCCGCTGTTGCAATGCCCTTACCGCCCTTAAAGCCATAGTAAAGAGGGAAGCAATGGCCAACTACTGCAAAGAATGCATATATGTACGCCATGGATTCACATGTAGTAACGTAAATAGGCATCCATGCCTTGTTGCTTACAAGGATGAGCACAAGAGGAATTAAGCATCCCTTCAGAACGTCAAAAAGAAGAACCATAGCTGCTGCACCCTTACCCATGGTGCGGAGAGTGTTTGTTGTGCCTGCGTTGCCGCTACCCATTTCTCTTATGTCCTTACCTTTACCCTTTGAAAGGATGATGGAAAGGTTAACAGAACCGATAAGATAGCCAAAAGCCGCTGCAAGAATGAAGTAAAGAATGTTGATACTTGTTAAATCTCTGATAATAGCCTGCATAATATTTCTCTCCTTTTATTTGTCTGATTTTCTTTCTCTTATTATAAACCTCACAGGTGTGCCCGTAAGACCGAAAGCACTTCTGATCTGGTTTTCGATATATCTTATATACGAGAAGTGTGCCAGCTCTGCGTCGTTAACAAAAATAACAAACGTAGGCGGTTTTGTTGATGCCTGTGTAATGTAGAAAAGCTTGAGCCTCTTGCCCTTGTCGCTGGGGGGCTGAACACGTGCAACAGCATCGGTTAAAACGTCGTTAAGGGCACCTGTCTGGAGCCTCATTGCGTTCTGGTCAGCAACGTAGTCGATGTTGGCAAAAAGGTTTTCAACCCTCTGGCCTGTAAGCGCAGAAATAAACACAACTGGAGCGTACTGCATGAAGCCTAAGGTTTCGTAAACCTTTGTGCGCATAGCCTCCATTGTTTTGTCGTCCTTTTCAACGGCATCCCACTTATTTACAACAATTACAGTACCCTTGCCCTGCTCGTGAGCATAGCCTGCAATTTTCGCATCCTGTTCGCTTATGCCTTCTACGCCATCAATCATAACAACGCATACGTCACAGCGTTCAACGGCGTTTAAAGAACGGATAACGCTGTAGCGTTCAACAATGTCGTCAACCTTGTTCTTTTTACGCATACCTGCAGTGTCGATAAAGGTGTACTTTTTGCCGTTCTTTTCAAGGTGTGTGTCGATAGCATCACGGGTTGTGCCTGCAATATCGGAAACAATAACTCTGTCTTCGCCTAAAAGACGGTTGATAAGGCTGCTCTTACCTGCGTTGGGCTTACCAACAACGGCAACCTTTATGGTGTCGTCCTCTTCCTCGCATTCACTTTCGGGCGGGAAGTATTCAACACACTTGTCCAAAACGTCGCCCACGCCTCTGCCATGCACCGAGGAAACAGCCATGGGCTCGTCAAGACCTAAGTTATAGAACTCGTAAAGCTCCATAGGGGGTTCACCGGGAGCATCTACCTTGTTGCACACAAGAACAATAGGCTTGTTGGACTTCTGAAGCATGGTTGCAACCTCCTGGTCGGCTGCTGTCATGCCGTCCTTTACATTAACCATAAAAATGATAACATCTGCCATTTCAATGGCAAGATTTGCCTGACGGCGCATCTGGGAAAGAATAATGTCCTTGGAATAGGGTTCGATACCGCCTGTGTCTATCATGGTGAACTCTCTTCCGCACCATTCCGCATCGGCATAAACCCTGTCACGGGTGATACCGGGAGTGTCCTCAACGATGGAAATTCTCTTTCCTGCTATTTTATTGAAAAGTGTGGATTTGCCGACATTGGGTCTGCCGACAATTGCAATTATAGGTTTTGCCACACTAACACCTCCTAATCATTTAAAAGAGCCTCTAAAAATTCGTAGCCGTCGTTTTCAACAGCCTTTATTTTTACGCCAAGCTCTTTTTCCATTTCGTTAACGGTTGTATCATCAAGCAGAACGTCGGTAGAATCACGAAGCATGCTTTTTGATATTAAAAGAGTTTCGCCCAAAGCTTTACCTTTAAGCTGCCTTACAATATCCCTGCCGCATAAAAGCCCTGCGACGGTTATTTCTTCACCAAAGAAATCGTTAACGATTTTGTACACGTCCACTTCTAAATTATTATACCTTTTTTTGGCATCGTTTGCAATAGCTTTAATAAAATTATAAGCTGAAACGCCCGTAGCTATGCTCACATGGCGCTTTTTTTCAAGGGAATAATTTTCCTCCAATGCGTTATAAAATTCTTCACGCATGCTGGCAATTAGCCCTACACCATTTTCAATCTGAGGAAAATGCTCATACTCTTCAGAAGAGGGAATTTCTCTTTCAGCCTTAAGGTAAAACTCGTCCGATGCAAAGAAAAGCCTTGTGCCCACTGCCTCGAGAGCCTTTTTCTGCCATTTTTCCACAATGGCAAGAACCTCCTCTGCCTTTGCCTTGTCAACAGAGGGAATGTCACACAAATTTTCACGGTAGCGTGTTTTCCCTATGGGCACAATGCTCACGCTTCTTATGTGGCCTAAAGTAAGCAGGTCGGAAAGGGTTCTTTCAAGCTCTTCCCCATCGTTAAGATTGGGGCAAAGCACAATTTGCGCGTTTAAAAGAATGCCGTTGTCAGAAAGCTTTTTAAGCCTTTCCATAATGTTGCCTGCATTTTTGTTTTTGAGCATTTCACAGCGCAAGACAGGGTTTGTGGTGTGCACAGAAACATTTATGGGGCTTACACGCATGCTTATGAAACGGTCGATTTCCTTTTCGGGAACATTTGTAAGGGTTACGTAGTTGCCCTGGAAAAAGGAAAGACGGGTGTCGTCGTCCTTAAAGTACAAGGTTTTGCGCATCCCCGGGGGCAGCTGGTCTATAAAGCAGAAAACACAGCGGTTCGCACAGCTTTTTGCACCATCAATAAGCCCCGATTCAAACTCAACGCCCAAATCCTCGTAAACTTCCTTTTCAATTTCAACGTCCACAACCTCGCCCTGCTTGGTCTGTACTGTTAAAAGAATTTCCTCGTCGCTCATGAGAAAACGATAGTCGAGAATGTCGCGCACCTCGGCATTATTAATTTTTAAAATCACATCTCCGGGTTCAAGACCTATTTCCTCGGCAATGGAGCCTTCGAAGACTGTTTTAATTTCGTTTTTCTTCATTTTAGTTTTCCAATCTGTCTTTTAATATTTTTCCGAAGTATTTGCTTACCTTCATGCTTCCCGACTCATTAAGATGGCTGAACTCTGCCATATCGGTCTGAAAGTCAAAGCCCATGTCGTCCAGGTGATACAAAAGGTTTATATACTCTACGCCCCAGTCTTGGGCATATTCTTCAATTTTATTGTAAATGCTCTGCTGGTAAGCACCTGTTACGTCATTATTATCCACATCTGCGCGATAAGGAATGACAGTAAGAATAAGCTCGGTGTTTGTTTCCTTGCATAAATCAACTATCTTTTTAAGGTATTGGAGCGGCACTTCGGGCACTTCGTTCTTAATTGCTTTATCAAGGGGCACAAAGTCGTTTTCAAAGGGTGTTGTAACATACAAAACCTGACTGGTTTCGTCGTATTCCTTTGTTACGGTATAGTCTGTCCTTGTAAGGCTTTTCCACCTGCCGTGATAGAGCATGTAGTTAAGGAAAAACTCGCTTTTGCTCACCTCGGCAAGGTCAAGAATGGCCTCTGCCTTGTTTTTGCCTATGGGGAAATTATCTATCGCCTGATGGAAGCGTGTTGGTGTAAAATACACCTCGGGGTAGAACATGCAGAAAAGGTCCACTGCAACAATTTCGGGAGAATGCCTTTCTATCATTTCCTTAACCACATAGTAGGTTGTGGGCATGCTCTGGGCTGCAGTTGCTGTGTTGCAAGCAGAAATGTTGTATTCACTTTTTAAAACAGAAGGATGTACACCATACTGGATGTGGCTGGGGCCTGCAAGCACAACAGAGTAGCTTTCGTTTGGCATTGTAAATATTTTACCCAATGCCTCCGATTCGCTCTTGTTGCGCAAAACCTCCCTGCTTCCTGTATACAGCACAACAAACAATGCTATAAAAAGCACTGCCTTCGCTATTTTTTTCAAGTTGTCCATTACATTATTCATAAAATCCACCTGCATCAGAAAAATGTTGCAGCCACCTGTTAAATGTAGCCTGAAGCCCATGTTCGTACAGAACGGGGACATTGCCTACCCTATGTCAGCCCACTTTCTCGCATTTCCTTGTACATAATTGAAAATGAATGAATGGCTGTGTCCCCGCACCTTAAAACTGGAAGTAGATAAACTGGCTTGCATCATACTCGGGGCCGTATATGCCCAGAATAAGAACTGCAAAGAGCCCTGCGAAATATATGGCAAAGCGGAACCATAAGCCCTGCTCCGAAAGCTTTTCGCGGATGTTTATTCCAACGTACTTCAAGGAGCTTACAACCAAAAGCACCACAAGGGACATAAGCAGCACAAACATGTCTGCCCTGTCAAGGCCAAGAGTGAAAAGTGTTCCGTCAGTAAAAATCCAGGGGTTAAACTCGCAGAAAAGATTTTTTATAATTCTTACTGCATCATGCAGTGAATTTGCACGGAAGAAAATCCATGAAAAGTCGATAAGTGCAAAGGTTATAAGCGCCTTACCAAGCTTACCGCTGAAATTACCGCGTCTTACGCCAATGGCGGAAGAAACCTTAAGCCTGAGCTTTTTTGTCATGTCGCCTATTATCTGATAAAGGCCGTTCAAGCCACCCCATATAACAAAAGTCCAGCTTGCACCGTGCCAAAGACCGCTTAATACAAACACTACCATAAGGTTAAAATATTTTCTCACTCTGCCCTTTCTGTTTCCTCCAAGAGGAATGTAGAGATAATCGCGGAACCAGCTGGAAAGGGAAATGTGCCATCTGCGCCAGAATTCCGAAACGCTCTGTGAAAAATAAGGGGTGTCGAAGTTTTTCATAAGGTTAAAGCCCATAACAAGCGCCGCACCACGGGCAATGTCGGAATAGCTTGCAAAATCGCAATATATCTGAAAGGCAAAAAGAATTGTTGCAATAAGAATTGCAAAGCCTGTATAGCTTGCGTAATTGTTATAAACCGTATCAACAATATATGCAGCTCTGTCGGCAATTACAAGCTTTTCGAAAAAGCCCCAGAGCATGAGCATAAGACCATTTGCAACGTTTTCAGTTTTAAAATAGTGGCGTTCACGAAGCTGCGTTATAAGGTTTCCGCTTCGTTCAATGGGGCCTGCCACAAGCTGCGGAAAAAACGACACGAAAAGTGCATACCTTAAAAGGTTCTTTTCGGGGGCTATATCTTTTCTGTACACATCCACCGTATAACCAAGAGCCTGGAAGGTGTAGAAGGAAATGCCCACGGGCAAAATCACATCAAAGGAAGGGTTAATAAGCTCTAAATTCCATGCCGAAAGACATGCGTTTATGTTGTTTACTGCAAAGTCGAAATACTTAAAGAAAAACAGTATGGCAATGTTTACGGTAAAGCTGAGCCCCACCCAGAGCTTTTTCCAGTTTGTTGCTTTGCACTTGGAAATGAAAAGCCCTGCAGTATAGGTGCTCACGGTTGAAAAAGCCATAAGAAGAGCATATTTGGGGTTCCAGCACATGTAAAAGAAGTAGCTTGCCACAAGAAGCCATATGTATCTTACCTTGTGAGGCAGCACGTAATAAAGTAGTGCCACAACAGGGAAGAATATTAAAAACTGCAATGAATTAAAAAGCATAATTGTCCTCCGTAAACAACATAATACCTCAAGTATATATTAATATTTTTAGGGTATTTTGTCAACAAAAAGAAGCTGTGCAACCACAGCTTCTTTTTGTTGTTTAATGCTATTTTATTGTTTAAGGTTCTTCGCCGCTTCAAAAATGTCCTTTACGCTTTTTTTGTTAACTACAAAGCCTTTTTCGCCGTTAACATCCACTGCATATTCGCTTTCGCTTATAGGCAAGAACTGCACCGCACAGGTGGTGCCGTCTGTTTTTGTAAAGGTTATGGAATATTCAACCACACCTTCTACAGAGCCCTCTCTTGTAAAGGTAAGGCCCATAAGCTTCTGATAAAAATCCCTAAACAGCACAGCTGAAACTTCTGCCCCGTTTTTATAAAATACAGGTGCTTCGCTGTCAGGCGCTTCAATTTTGAATTCAACTATACCCTCGTTTGATACCATTTTGACACCGCTTACTTCTGTTATGGCAATCGGCGCAACATATTTTCCGATAAAATCAAAGCCGGTAGTGTTAAGAAAGGCAAGCTCATTTTCTGCCACACGATATGCATAATCGGTGTTTTCGTAGATGATACAATCGCCTATTACGTCAAACACAAGCTTTGTTCCGTCATTTAAAGTAACCGCTACAGGTTTTGCTTCTGCTTCAGCCACCTCGTCTTTAGGAACAATTTCGATGGCAGAAATGTCACTCATTTCTTCAAGAATGCTCTTTATCTTGGCTTCATCGGCGGGCTTATCATAGGGCGTTTTTTCAACCCAGCCGCTTTCGGTTTTTTCAAGAGTAACGTCGTTATATTCCAGCATTTTAACCTTGTCCTCATACATCTGAAGCACAGTGTTATCAAGATACTTTATCTTTTCAAGAAATACCATGTACAAATCGGGTTGAAGTACAAGGTAAATATCTCTGTCGTCCTGCATTTTGAGGTAACGGTACTCACCGCTTTCGCTGCCGATGGAAATTGTTTTCGTTTTTGAGCCAAAGTCAAGCGTTACGGTAACAGCACCTTCTTCAAGCCCACATTCTGCAGCTTTCACACCGTCTGCCTTCATGGGCGACTGAATGTTACAAAGGCTCTTTACCAAGGTGTCGGCAAAGGTTTTATCAACCTTAACGCCTTCAACGCCTTCCATTGTCCATTCACTGCCCTTTTTAATAAGAGTAAATTCCTCCGCGCCCTTTATCTGTACCTTTTCTACACTTTCAGGGTCTGCGGTATATACAACTATTGCCTCGTTGCCACCATCGTCGGTAGGCTTAAGAAGCTGATATATGCTTCCTGCCAGAATTGCAACCATGAGAAGCCCGAGAACTATTTTTATAATTATTCCTTTTACACTCATTATCTGTTTCTCCTCTTAAACCAGATTATAACCCCTGCTAAAATAACCGCAAAGGGAAGCACAAAGCCCAGAAGCTTACTCGTAAGCCCTGCCTGCATCCTGCTCATTGTAAGCACCGATACCATGCTTGTTTTAACGGGCACATTAATGCTCTCTATAGCTTCGCCAAATGAATGTGAAAGTGCATTTATAACAAAGTCTGAATTGCCGAAGCTTTTTTCCTCAAGAGAAATATCAATGATTTTATCGTAATTTGTTATGCTGTCATGTGTTATGCCCCAAATCGACTCGGTAGATGTAACAATCAGCTTTGCTGTGTTTTCAAAGCTGCCGTTAAGAGGCTTTTCAAGCGCATAAGCAAGGTTAAACTGCCCTGTCTTAACCTTTTGGGTGTCAATGCCATTTTCGCCTATGGGCATGCTGTAGGCATTGCTGCTGCTTGTTAAAAGCACATCGGCTTCAATGTTGTCTGTCGGATTGAAGCTGAGGCTTCGTGCGTAGGATGTAATTACTCTTCCGTAAATGTCCTTCACAATGTCATTGCCGGTTTTATTTGCATAGAAGTAAACGCCTGTTTCGTCAACTTGGCTCTGAGGGTCAGCTTCGCTTATAATGTCGTTATTTGCGCTTATGCCCCAGAAATTTTCAAGGTAGCCTTCGAGCCTTGGGAGTACAATTGCCGAAGGAAGTGAAACTGCCACGCTGCCGCCCTTTAAAAGATAGTTGTCAAGGCTGTCAATTTCTGCCTGGGTAAAGTCGCTTTCGGGCGACATTATCATTACTATATCTATCCCCTCGGGGATTTCACCTGTAGATAAGTCATACTGATACACGTTTATGTTTTCACTTCGCAAAAAACCAACAAGCATCATCCCGCCGGTTACATTATTACCGTTTTCGTCGGTTTTAACTGCCCCAACAATTTCGCCATGGCCCGTTGTGAAGCAAACTGTCATCTGCTTGTCACTGGACACAGCACCAATTGCATTTGTAAGCAGGTTTTCAAGCTTAAAAACTGTACCGCTCTGGTTATTTACTATCATCTCCGATGCATTAATAAGCTTTGCCTTTGACTTGTCCTTTCTTGCAACAAGCACGCTGTCGTCAACATTTGCATCGGCTGTTATGCTGTAGGAATTAAGCAAAACAGGGTTTGTGTGATAGTTTACAACCTTGTATTCAATATTTTTACTGAATGCGTCGTACTGTTCAATAACACTTGTTACCCTGCTGTCGGCATCCTTAGTGCCTTTGAGGTAAATAATGTCGATTTCGGTATCACCTTCGTCAAGCCTTTTAAGCATGCTCTTTGTTTCGTTACTTATTTTTGTAACACGGCTTTCGGTAAGGTCAAGCTTAAGCTTGGGAAATTTTGTTTCCACAAGCACAGCTGTAATGTTAAGAAGAAGCACAAGCACAATTGCAAAGGTTATTACAACCGTGTTATTTATGCTGAATTTAAGATTTTTAAAATTAATTTTCTTCATGTCCCCTACCTCCATCTGCGACTTTCAATCTTTCGCATTGATAAAAGCAAAAACAAGAATGTAAAGGACAGGTAGTATATAACACCCGAGGGTGCAATAACGCCCATTGAAAAGCTGTTATTCCATTCTGCTATGCTGAAAAAGCTTATTATGTAGTCCACAATGCCTATTCCCGTATTCAGAATGGACAAGAAAAACAAAAGCAATGTAACACCATAGGTAACAACCGCTGCTACAACCTGGTTTTCAGTAAGACAAGAGATAAACAGCCCAATTGCTGTAAGAAGTGCACCAAAAAGAATGTAGCCTGAGTACGATGCGAAGGTTTCACCTATTGCAATATCGCCCCATATTGCCGCAACGAAAACGTAAGGAAGGGTTGCCATAGTTGAAATTAAAAACACACTGAAGGCTGCGAAATATTTGCCCATAATAATTTCCGACACTTTAACAGGCACAGTCAAAAGCAGCTGGTCGGTCTTTTCTGTTTTCTCCTCTGCAAAAAGCCTCATGGTTATAATGGGGAGCAAAAGCATTAAAATCACCATGCACATGGGCAATATACCGTTCACGCTACCCACACGGTTAACAAACATTATCTGTGAAAAGAAAATTGAGGAAAGGAACATGAAAACGCCTATGAATACATAGCCTGTCATGGTCGTGAAGTAAGAAAGCATTTCTCTTTTATATATCGCCTTCATTCAGCTTTCCTCCTTTCACGTTAAGGGTGTAGAAAATCTTTTCGAGCTCTTCCAGGTCGATTTCTTCCTTTGCTTTTTCACAAGCTATAATACCATCGTTTATAATAACAACCCTGTCACACACTGCGCAAACCTCTGAAAGAATGTGGGTAGAAAAAATAATGGTATGTTCACCCTTAAGGCCTCTTATAACCTCGCGTATCTCCATAATCTGGTTGGGGTCAAGCCCTACAGTGGGCTCGTCCAGAATGAGAACCTCGGGCTTGCCGATAAGCGCCTGCGCAAAGCCCACCCTCTGCTTGTAGCCCTTTGAAAGGTTCTTTATTTTTCTGTTTTTAACATCAAGAATTGAAACAGTATCCATAACATGGTCAATGTGTTCCTTCTTTGGCACATTGAGCTTTACCTTTTTCAATTCGTAAACAAAATTCAAGTATTCCTTTACGGTCATATCCTTATAAAGGGGTGGCTGTTCGGGCAGATAGCCTATCATTTTTTTAGCCTCAATAGGGTTTTCCAGAACGTCTATGCCATTAACCTTTACAGAGCCTGCGCTCATTGATATGTAGCCTGTAATCATATTCATAGTAGTACTTTTTCCCGCACCGTTAGGGCCGAGCAAGCCTAAAATTTCGCCTTTATTAACGTTGAAGGAAACAGAGTTTACCGCTTTTTTATCTCCGTAGGATTTACAAAGTTCTTTAACTTCTATCATATAAATCCCTCCTCTTGTTTATTTAACCATATTTATATTACCATATTGTAAACAAAAGGGAAACAAAATGTTTCCCTTTTTAGTTATTTATTTTCGTTTATAATTTTTGCAATATCGCAAAGTGCAACCTCATTAGCTTCACCTGTTGCCATGTTCTTTAATTTAGCCTTGCCCTCTTCAATTTCCGTATCACCAAGAACAACAGAATATCTGGCATTCATTTTATCGGAATACTTCATTTGTGCTTTAAGAGAGCGGTCCAGATAGTCGCGGATTACACTTACGTTTTCTTCGCGGAGCTTCTTTATGAGACCCATTGAGAAGACATCAGCTTTTTCGCCTATTGTTGCAACAAATAAGTCGGGAGCAGTGTCAAACTCGGGCATAACACCTGCCGCTTCCATTGCAAGAATTATTCTTTCCACACCCATACCGAAGCCAATGCCCGGCAAAGGTGCACCGCCCAATTCTTCAATAAGCCCGTCGTAACGACCGCCACCGCAAACTGTACCCTGTGTGCCTTCAAGCTGTGTTTTAAACTCGAAAACAGTCTTTGTGTAATAGTCAAGACCACGTACAATTGTGGGGTCAACATTATATTCTACCCCACTTGCCTCAAGGTACTTTTTAACGCTTTCAAAATGCTCGGAGCATTCGTCGCATATATAGTCAAGCAGCATAGGTGCCTTTTCGCCTATCCCCTTACAAACAGGGCTCTTACAGTCAAGTATACGAAGAGGGTTTTTCTCGTAGCGACCCTTACAGGTTTCGCAGAGAGTGTCAAGATGCGATGCAAAATAGCCTCTTAAAACCTCGTTATACTTACCACGGCAGGTGGGGCATCCGATTGAATTGATATTCAACTTCAAGCCGGGCACCTTAAGAGTGTTAAGCACACTGCCTGCCAGGCAGATAATTTCCGCATCAATTGCAGGGCCCTTTGCACCGTAGCACTCCACACCAAACTGGTGGAATTCACGAAGTCTGCCTGCCTGAGGCTTTTCGTAACGGTAACAGCTTATGTTGTAAAAAAGCTTGCTGGGAAGAGCCTCGGCATAAAGATTGTGCTCTAAGAAGGCTCTTGCGGCACCTGCTGTACCCTCGGGGCGAAGGGTAATGCTTCTGTCACCCTTGTCAAGGAAGGTATACATTTCCTTCTGTACAACGTCGGTAGTGTCGCCCACACCTCTTTCAAACAATTCAGTATGTTCAAACACAGGTGTTCTTATTTCTGAAAAACCGTAGTTTTTGCAAATTCTTTTTGTTGTTTCTTCAATGTAATGCCATTTCGCCACATCACGGGGCAAAATGTCGTTAGTTCCTCTGGGAGCTTTTGTCAGCATATACATTCAGTCCTTTTCACCAATAATCTTCCCTACATTTTATCCTTTTTAGGGCATGCTGTCAAGATATTTTTATCGCCTTATTCTCTTGACCTTCGCCATTATTTGACATATTATTAAGTTGATGGGAATTAAACCCATATTGGGTTCAATATTCCTCAACTTATCCCGGAGGTGGTCTTATGAACTATATTTTGTTTGCCTGTCTTTCAGCCATATTTGCCGCGCTCACTTCAATATTTGCCAAAATAGGCATGAAAAACATCAATTCCAATCTTGCTACAGCATTGCGTTGCATTGTTGTAGTAGCGTTTTCCTGGCTTATGGCATTTATAACAACCGATATTTCGTCGCAATTTGCCCGCCTTACATACAAAACCGTGCTCTTTTTAATTCTTTCGGGCTTTGCCACGGGCGCAAGCTGGATGTGCTATTTTCATGCACTTAAAATAGGCAACGTAAATTTAGTTGTACCAATTGATAAGTCGGCAGTAGTTATAACAATGCTTTTAAGCTTTCTTATCTTCCCCGACGAAAGCTTAACTTACATGAAGCTTTTATGCATTGCACTCATTGCCATAGGCACCTTTATGATGATAGAAAAGAAAAAACGCAAAAGCTCAAAGGCAAAACGCAGTGCCATACTGTATGCATTTTTAGGTGCAGTTTTCGCTGCGCTTACATCTATTTTAGGCAAAATCGGCATAGAGGGCATTTCAAGCGACTTTGGCAGCGCCATAAGATGCGTTGTTGTTTTAATTATGGCGTGGATTATTGTTTTTTCCGGCAAAAGCTACCGCACAGTTAAAAGCATCGACACCAAAGGCGGTCTTTTCATAATCCTTTCCGGTTTAGCCACAGGCGCAAGCTGGCTTTGCTATTATCGTGCGTTATCTACAGGTCCTGCAAGCGTTGTTGTGGCACTTGATAAGCTGAGCATTCTTTTCACAATTATTTTGAGCTACGTATTTTTGAAAGAAAAGCTTACAAAAAAGAGCCTTTTAGGGCTTATCCTCATAGTAACAGGCACACTTTTGTTAGTTATTTGTTGACAAAACCCTTCAAGCCTTCCCCTTCGAGGGGAAGGGGGACCGCGTTAGCGGTGGATGAGGTGTCACATACTATCCTATTGGTTCTTGACAATTCATTCTGTTTTTTGTAAAATAAGAGATAATATGATTTTAATATGAAAGGCACTGATAACTATGGCAGATAATAAAAAAATGGTTGAGGACATTACCTCCCGTGATGTGGACTTTGCCCAGTGGTATACTGACATTGTAAAAAAAGCCGAGCTTGCAGATTATTCTTCTGTTCGCGGCTGTATGATTGTACGCCCCTATGGCTACGCTATCTGGGAAAACATTCAGAAGGAGCTTGACAGACGTTTTAAAGAAACAGGTCATGAAAACGTATACATGCCCATGCTTATTCCCGAAAGCTTATTGCAGAAGGAAAAGGACCACGTTGAAGGCTTTGCCCCCGAGGTTGCATGGGTAACTCATGGTGGTAGCGAAAAGCTTACTGAGCGCCTTTGTGTGCGTCCCACAAGTGAAACTGTTTTCTGCGATCACTATAAAGACATTATTCATTCCTACCGCGACCTTCCCAAGCTTTACAACCAGTGGTGCAGCGTTATGCGTTGGGAAAAAACAACACGCCCCTTCCTTCGTACAGCTGAATTCTTGTGGCAGGAAGGCCATACAATGCATGCAACAGCTGAAGAAGCCATCCAGGAAACTGAGCAGATGCTTAACATCTACTCATCCTTCGCAGAAGAATTTCTTGCTATTCCCGTTATAAAGGGTAAAAAGACAGATAAGGAAAAGTTTGCAGGTGCAGAAGCTACATACACTATGGAAGCTATGATGCACGACGGTAAAGCTCTTCAGAGCGCTACAAGCCACTTCTTCGGTGATGGCTTTGCAAAGGCCTTCGGCGTTGAATTTACAGATAAGGACAACACCTTAAAGAACCCCCACGAAACAAGTTGGGGTATTTCCACAAGAATTATCGGTGGTTTAATCATGGTTCATGGCGACGACAATGGTCTTGTTCTTCCTCCCATGATTGCACCCACACAGCTTATGGTTATTCCCGTAATGCAGCATAAGGAAGGCGTTCTTGACAAGGCTTATGAAGTTTTGGAATCCGTTAACAAGTATTGCCGTGCTAAGATTGATGCATCTGACAAGACTCCCGGTTGGAAATTCTCAGAATGCGAAATGAAGGGTATTCCTCTCCGTCTGGAACTCGGTCCCAAGGATATTGAAAATAACAAGTGCGTTCTTGTTCGCCGTGACACACGCGAAAAGTACTTCGTTGCTCTTGACGAGTTAGAAACAAAGATTCCCGAAATTTTAAAGGACATTCAGTCCTCTCTTTATAACAAGGCAAAGGAAAGCCTTTATTCCAGAATTTACGATGCTACAACCCTCGAAGAAGCAAAGGATATTGCCGACAACAAGCCCGGCTTTATGCGCGCTATGTGGTGTGGCGAATTGGAATGCGAAATGAAAATGAAGGACGAGGTTGGTGTAACAAGCCGCTGTATGCCCTTTGATGCAGAGCCTATTTCTGACACATGTATCTGCTGTGGCAAGAAGGCAAAGAGCCTTGTATTCTGGGGTAAGGCATATTAATTCTAAGAGTATTTACTGTAAAATTAAAAGTGAGCTGAGGAAATTTCTCAGCTCACTTTTTCATTACATAGGAAATTGCGCGCAGAATGTGCGCATATTTGCTTGTAAAATAAAAGTGCACCTTTTCGTCCCCCAAGAATGGGGGAATCGAGCATGAGCGCATCCGGTGGATGATTGAGCGAATGCGCAGAGCTGTGCCGCGGTCTGTCATCAACGAGCGGATTAGCGAAGTTGATACAGGGCACCGCAAACGGAAGAGGGGGTTGATATATTAAAACACTTTTTTATTTTACAAGCATCATTCTGCCTGATGTATTGGTGTGTGTTTCGTCAATTTTTGAGGATGCCGCAAAGTTGAACATGCCGGCACACGACTGAGAGCTCCAGCCACCGCCATAGTGAAGAACGTGCTCCTCCGTCATATCCTCATCAGAAATGAAGGTATCGCCGTAATAGGTTGAAATGGTAGCACCGTTGCCAACAGCATCGGGCAGCATAATTTGCGGAAGATTGCTGTCATAGCCTAAGGAACGAACCATGCAATCTGTAGTAACAAGTGCGGAAACATCGGGCAGGCTGTAGCCTAAGGTAACCTTTTCGCCATTGCGGCGTTCTATAACCGCCTCTCTGCCCTTAATTATTACCTTGTCAATATACACAAAGGTGTTGCCCCAGAAGTTTTCAATATTTCTGTACTTTAATGCCACAGTTCCTCGGGCAGTGCTTGCCGCACCGGTGTGTCCGACAACGCTCTTTGTTGTGCCGTTTTTAAGAGCAGTATGCGCAATTGCCGTTCTGCCCTTCGTCACGTCTATGGGGTCGCCCACAATGAACACAGACTGTGTTCCGTCGTCGTTATCTATAACAGTTTTTACAATGCGCGGTTTTTCATAGGCTGCCTCTGCACTGCCGTCATAGTTTTCTGCGTCAAACATAATTATGCTGTTACCTGCCTCGAAATAGAATCCATCGTCCACTACAATGCAATTTGTTTTACTGTTATCCTGCAACGCAACTGCATAGGTTAAATTATTTGCATTGGCAGACGCCATGGTATAGCCGCAGGCACCCATGAACAAATACTGCGAATTTCTCAGTCCTGTTTCAACCATAAAGAGCCTTTGCAGCGCACCTAAGGCGGCATAGTCTATTTCAGCGTAGCCCTTGTTTCCGGCTTTTTCTGCCAACATCTCAGGCGAAAGTGACTGTGCAGGGCTTTCGCCCGCACGGCTGTGCACCACGCCTGTATCATCTACAGAGGTTAAGTATGCCGCAATATAAATAGCGTCAACCTCTTCGCCGTTTTTACCAATAAAAGCTTCTTCAACCTCAAAGCCCTCGTGACAAACGCCTGATATTGAAATGGTTTCCTTACTTTCGTCTGCAACTCGTTTTACGTAAAACTTAGGAATTTCAACAAATACGTCGCCGTTATTTCCATCTGTAGAAAAGCTTTCATCGCCTTCATATGCTGTAATATTACCATCAATTATATTGCAAAGCTTTATGTCCTTCCAGGGATATATATTATCGAAATGATTTTCGCCCAGGGCTATTGTGCCTTGCGCCACCGCTGCGTTAAAGCCCAGGTTTTTAGCATTATCTAACCTTTCGCCCATTGCGGAGGGATTGTTTTTATCAAAGCGGATGGTGTAAATGCCTTCCTTGGAATAGTCGGCAAATTTACTCTTTTCAAAGGATACCCTTCCCGGAAGAGTTCCGCTTACGGCAATATAGCTGCCGCGCTCGATGTCAGGAGTGCTCCAGTTTTCAAGAACTTCAACCTTTCCGCCTTTTATGAAATTCCACTTTCCGCCGGTGAAGATTATGCTTTCACCCTCTTTTAAGTCAGGAATTTCATACACAGAGTAATTTGCACTGCTGCTCTCTCCCGGCAAACGACCGTAAACAATGGTAAGCTCTTCATAAGCCGCCGTTTCACTTTCCAAGCTCTTGTCGTAATAGGTAACTCTGCACCATGCCGACTTTTCAGGTATGGCAGCTCGCGCCATCTGATAAACGTTAACAGCATGAGAATTCTTTAATCTGTATTTGTTTGAGCTTACTGCATAGTGCGTTATTTCACCTTCAATGTTTTTAAACTGCCACATAGCACAGTTAAAACCACCGCTCATTGTCAAATATTCACCCTCGGGGTCAACCTTGAACCAATCGGTTGTGAAATAGTTTTCTTCATCCGCAAGCTCAGCTTCTGTGGTTTTTATTCTTCCGTTATATACCTCTTCAGGCACCAGATTGTGACCTGTTATAATAAGAGTCATGTCCTTGGTTTGCCTTACGTCGGGAGTTATTTCCATAACAACCTCGTCAATGGGGGCAAGAATAATTTCCGAGGTGTTTTTTACGCCCAGCGAGTTAACCTGTTCAGCCACATATTCTTTGTTAATTGCTGCGTTATAATAGCACTCATAAGCTTTTTCTTCATCGCCTGTTTCCTTATACCAGTCGCCGAGGGTTGCTCTTGCTTCAACGTCTGTGGATACATAGTTACAGTAGACCTCCATCTGATATATGGCAGAGGCTATATCGCCTTGGGTATATAAATCCTCGGCTATAAGCTTGACCTCAGATACGTCTTTTATAACATTGTGCCTGTCATCCATACTCATTACAGCAAAAGCTGCAGCTATGGCTAAAACTATTATCAATACAATAACGAGAATGTTAAGCTTTTTCATGGGTTTTATTCCCCCTTTTTCTCTCTTCCCATCAATTTCGCTACAGCCTTATCGGGTGCAGTCTCACCGTTCACAATAGAATTTACAACTTCTACAATAGGCATTTCAACGTTGTATTTTTTCACAAGAGTCATTGCGGCAGGCAGCATGTTTATGCCTTCAACAACCATGCCTACTTCCTTTTTTGCTTCCTCGGCAGAGTAACCCATACCAAGAAGCCGTCCTGCTTTAAAATTACGGCTATGTACGCTTGTGCAGGTTACAATCAAATCTCCTACGCCTGCAAGACCGTAAAAGGACTCCTTCGCACAGCCCATAGCGGTGCCAAGCCTTACGATTTCGGCAAGTCCGCGTGTTATAAGAGCCGCCGTTGTGTTGTCGCCATAGCCAAGACCGCGGGAAATGCCTACGCCAAGTGCCATTACGTTTTTGATAGCACCTGCAAATTCAACACCCTTAATGTCACTGTTTGTATAAACGCGGAAATTTTCTGTCATGAAAACATCCTGCACAAATTCTGCCGCTTCTTCATCCTTGCTTGCCGCAACAATTGTTGTAGGCTGGTCAAAGGCAACCTCCTCGGCATGTGTGGGGCCTGTAAGTGCGACAACCTTTGCCTCAGGAATAACATCGTTTATTATTTCGCTCATGGTAAAGAGAGTGTCGGCTTCCATACCCTTTGCCACATCCACAATAATCATGCCGGATTCAAAATATTCTCTCACCTTTTCACTTGTGCTTCTCACAAAAACAGAGGGTACTGCCATCAGTACAACATCGCAATTTTCCATAGCCACACCAATATCCTTCGTGAAAACCATTTCGTCCGGAATGTCCATTTCTGAAAGCATGTGGTGAACTCTTGTACGGTTGAGGTTGTCAATTTCACTTTCAATTGCAGACCACACATAAACCTCGTGACCTTTAACACTAAGAAGTCTTGCAAGAGCTATGCCCCATGTGCCTGCGCCGATTACTGCTACCTTTGTCATACCTTTTTACCTCTCTTAAAAAACATATTCAATACGTCATAAAACACTTTTGTTGTAGTTCCGAAAACAAATATAAATAACACGTTATACACAACTGCAGTTATACCCACTGCCTTAATAAAGCCTATCCAGCCCTCAAGTTCAAAACGGGCAAGAACAGCCTGCAATATAATTGCAGTGATTATTGCAAACAGGAAATATGCAACGTAAGTTACATAAAACCTCACGGGTGATTTATTAAGCCTCTTTTTGAACACCAGATAACCGTCAACCCAGGTTGTGGTTATCAATCGTGAAACGCCTGTGGCAATAAAAATGCCCGACATGCCCAGCTTATAGCCGAGAATAACGCTTAGAACAATGTTTATTATGGCACTCAGGGCAGGTGCTGCAACGCTTTCTTTAAAAAGCCCCATTGTTGTGCGGTAGGTAAAGCCTGCAAACTGCATGCCTTCCACATAGAAGGAAAAAGCAATTGCCATTACTGTTGCAACAGGTAATGTAAATTTATACCCAAGCCACGCTGATATAAGGCTGTTAACCGTTGAAACAAAGCCAACGCACAGAAAGCCATACAGCCAGAAGGATACAAACAAAAGCCTGTAGAAAACGTTTTCCTTAGCTTTATTATCGTCAGATGCATTCAAGTCACCCACGCTTGCGGTAATGCCGTTCAAAAGTTGATTAGCAAGCAAGCGGAAGTTTGTAATGAGCATTGAGTAATTTGAATAAAGGCTTACACTTCTGAAATTAATAATTGCCTGAATCAAAATATTGTCTGTGCTTCCGAGCACAACACCCGAAAGCTTATATACAAAAAGAGCTTTAACGTTTTCAAAAATGCTCTTTTTTTCTTCCTTGGTCAAATCTTCACAGGGTTTTTCGTTAACAACGGGGTATCTTTTTGAACAGATACGTGCAATTATAAGGTTTCTTACCTGATTGCACACAATCATTGTTGCAAGGTAAAGGATGAAGTTGTGAGTGGTGTACAAAAGCACTATCTGCACAATAACCTGAAGGATGGTAAAAATCTGCTCAACAACCGTACCTATATAACGCTCCTGATTAGCTGTCATAAAGGTTCTTTTCCACACACAGAAGTAGGAAAAAACCGTATTTGCCAGATAAAGAAGGTAAATAATTACCAGATTGTCCGGAATATCGGGCTTATCTACAATAATCACGTTCAGAAAGGGTACAAGCAAAAGCCCTAAAACCGCTACTACTGCGCCAATTATTCTGTAGGCAGATTTGTAAAAGGCTACATATTGCCTTATTCTTTCACTATCTTTTTCCCGTATGGGCTTGTAAAGGCTGAAAACAATTGCATTGCCAATACCAAGCTCCGCAAAGGACAAAACCTGCAATATATTTGTAAAAAGCCCGTTAACACCAAGGTAGTCCTCCGCTAAGGTCTGTACAAATACACTGCGCACAAAAAAGCCTAATATAAGGGTTGTAACCTCGGCAAAAAGACCAAAAGCCGAGTTGCGTATTGAATTTTTAAGCCTCGACTCACTCTTTGCCATTAACCCCTCGTCCTCTCAGACAAATTTTCAAATCAAAGATTTTCGCATAGCGAAAATCCACCTGAACTCTTCACTATTCACTCTTACCTCTTCACTCAATTTAATCCTTATAACTCTTATAAGGATTAAATTGAATAGTAGTATGCTGAGCGGTGCCCTTTTTAAACACCATATAGTCTTCCCCGTACTGTACACTGAGCCTTTCGTGCACATTTTCAGGGCAGGTTACCGTGCGCCATTCAAAGGGAAGCTCCACGGTGCTTTCAAAAAGCTCACGTCGCCACTCGTACTTTTTCACACCCGGACGAAAGGCTGTTACGCCCACCTTTTTTGTGTTACCCTTTACACTTTTAACCTTTTTAAGATATGCCATACAAAGCTTTTCGTGGGTTGTGAAAAGGTTTAAAAAGCCCAGCACAAAATGAGCAAATATTTTAGAAATTTTCTTTGCCTCCGGTGAACGTGGCACCTCAAAGCCAAGCAGTAATAACCTGAAAATTTTCAGATATGTCATATGTAAAAAATACTTAACCTTGCCGTCGGGCACATTGTCAAGAGGGAAAATGTCTATAAATATGCCTCTGTGCCATTCGGGGAAGCAATTTGTTTCAAAGCGTGTGCTACCTGTTGTTCTGTCGTCACGAAGCTTTGCATGCCACGGCTGAAAGCCCTTTTCGCTTCCTGCCCATTGCAGAAAGTAAGGCTCTTTTAATTCGGTTTTACATGCCTCAACAAAACGGTCATAGTCATCCCTTAACATCTGAATATCGATATCATCGTCCCAGGGAATGAAGCCTTTGTGCCTTACCGCACCTAACAAAGTGCCTCCATCAGCAAACCACTTTATGTTATGCCTTTTGCAAATATCTTCCATTACTTCTAAAAGCTCTATATCACAAAGCCAGACCTTTTTCATTGTTTTGTCAACGAAAAAGCCGCTTCTTTTCTCAGCTTTAAGAAAATCCTTATCCAAAGCATTCACCACCATCGCCAAATTACAATGCCCCTAATTTTACATTATAAATTATATCATTTTGTGCACCTACTGTCAAGTTGACCTACCTGTACTCGCCGGGGGTTTTTCCGCACACAGCCTTAAAGGAACGCTCCATTGTTTTAACACTGCCGAAACCGCAAAGCATGGCTACCAAATTGAGCTTTTCACCATGAGCAATGTGCTCCTTGGCTTTTTCCACACGTACATATTTTATGTATTCTGTCACAGTTTTTGAAAAGCGTTCATTAAAGGCTTTATCAAGGACTTTTCTGTCGATTTCAAAGTATTCACACACCTTTGGTGCGCAAAGACTTTCGTAAAGATAATTCTGTTTTATATATTTTTCGGCCTGCTCAATTATATCAGGCTCGTATTTTTCCTTATCTTCATAAAAAGGTTCAATTATTAAAAAGAACTCGTCACGGAGCATTTTAATTAATTTTTCTGCTTCGATTTCTTGTTCAGCATCTGTCATGAGCAGTTCAATTGCATGGTTTTCACCTATCGTTACCTGTTCTTTAAAAATCTTTTTCAAAATGCTTTCCGCTTCGGCTTTCTTTTGATTTTCGGAAAGCTTGTAGCGGTCAAAGAAAATGTGTTCATAATCAATTTTAAAAGTCATACTGTCACCTTATTACAAAAGGGGTACGTTTCCGTACCCCTTTCAGTTTTTTAATTATTTAATTAAGCTTTCGCCTGTCATTTCTACGGGCTTTTCAAGACCGAGAATCTGAAGCATTGTGGGAGCAATGTCAGCAAGGCGGCCGCCTTCCTTAAGAGCACAATCCTGACCTACCACAATAAAGGGTACGGGATTTGTTGTATGTGCTGTGAAGGGGCCCTTTGTTTCGGGGTCGATAAGCTGGTCAGCATTACCATGGTCAGCTGTGATACAAGCCACGCCGCCCTTTGCCATAATAGCATCAACCATTCTGCCAACGCAAGTGTCAACAGCTTCAACTGCAGCCACTGCCGCAGGGATAATA
>JAFQLL010000038.1 GCA_017414645.1 Clostridia bacterium
CAAAAAATAAATTTGATTTTATTGCCATGCGAGAATTTCCTCGCGAGGCTCGGAAAACGCATATGGCATTACAAAGTGTTTTCTCCTCTGTTTACCTTAATTGCAACTATCGTCAGAGAGTGTCGGAGACACTTTGTTCTTTACAATTGGGCTTGGTTATGGTAAAATTTTAGGAGAGGTGATAAAAATGAAAAAAGCAAGGGATTTCAGGCAAATTGCCCGTGAAAGCCTTAAGGGCAAGTGGTTTACGGCAGTTGTTGCAGGTGCTATTGCAGCTTTGCTTGGCGGTGCATCGATTGTAAGCGTAAATGTTGAGTTCAATGTGGGAGCCTCGGGAGGTAAAACTGTTGTGCACGTAAACAATGTTCCGCCTGTAGTGTGGGGCATTATAGGCGCTGTTTTTCTGGTTGCACTGGCAATATTTGCGGTGTATTTTGTTGTGAGCAGCTTTATTCGTGTGGGCTACTCGAAATTTAACCTTAACGTTGTGGATGGTGAAAATTTGTCTGTTGACACGCTGTTTTCCTATGCTTCAGACTGGAAGCGTACAGCAAAGGCATTTCTTTGGCAGGCTCTTTACATAATAGGCTGGTCCTGTGTTTTCATAGTGCCTGGCATTGTGGCGGCTTTCAGCTACTCTATGGTTGGCTATATTCTCGCAGAGGATAATACCATTTCGCCTAAGGCTGCGCTCATGCGTTCGGCAGAATTGATGATGGGCAACAAATGGAGGCTGTTTCGCCTTAACTTAAGCTTTATAGGCTGGATAATTCTTACGGTTTTAACCTTAGGCATAGGCAATTTGTGGCTCACCCCTTACATGAATGCTGCCATTGGTGCGTTCTACAGAGATATAACAGAAAATAACATAGAGATTACAGAATGAAAAAAGAGAGCAAACATTTGGTTTGCTCTCCTTTCGTATAATTCTGCATTCTGCGTTTTGCACTCTGCATTTTGTACATTTTTTTCAATTACACATTGAAAAGGAAATGTACAATGTCGCCGTCCTTCATAACGTATTCCTTGCCTTCGCTCTTGACTAACCCTTTTTCCTTGGCTGCAGCCATAGTGCCGCATGCCATGAGGTTTTCAAAGCTTATTACCTCGGCACGGATAAAGCCACGCTCAAAGTCGGTATGTATTTTACCTGCTGCCTGAGGTGCCTTTGTGCCTTCTGTAATTGTCCATGCTCTTACCTCAGGCGTGCCTGCTGTAAGGTAGCTGATTAAGCCTAAAAGCTTGTAGCTCTTTTTGATAAGGCGGTCCAAGCCTGATTCTGTAAGGCCCATGTCCTCTAAGAAAATGCCCTTTTCGTCGTCCTCAAGCTGGCTGATTTCTTCTTCAATGCGTGCAGAAATGGGGAGCACCTCGGCATTGTCACGTGCGGCAATTTCTTCAACTGCTTTAACGTAAGGGTTATTTTCAATGCCGTTTACAAAGTCGTCCTCGGCAACGTTTGCTGCGTAGATAATGGGCTTCATTGTAAGAAGAGATAAGTCCTTCGACATTTCCTTTTCTTCTTCGCTGAGCTCAACGCTTCTTGCGCTTTTGCCGTTTTCTAAAGCTTCCTTAATTCTTACCCACATGTCCAGTTCTGCCTGGTACTTCTTGTCGCCACGGAGAGCCTTTGTAACACGGTCAATGCGCTTTTCAACGCTTTCAAGGTCAGCAAGGATTAACTCAAGGTCAATTGTTTCAATGTCGCGTGCAGGGTCGATGTTGCCTTCAACGTGGATAATGTTACTGTCGTCGAAGCAGCGCACAACGTGAACGATGGCATCAACCTCGCGGATGTTTGCAAGGAACTTGTTGCCTAAGCCTTCGCCGCGGCTTGCACCCTTAACCAGACCTGCAATGTCAACAAATTCGATAATGGCAGGAGTGAACTTAACGGGGTTGTACATTTCACGAAGCTTGTCTAATCTCTCGTCGGGAACGGTTACAACACCTACGTTGGGCTCAATTGTGCAGAAGGGGTAGTTTGCGCTTTCTGCCCCTGCCTGTGTGATTGCGTTAAAAAGTGTGGACTTGCCTACGTTGGGTAAGCCTACAATACCAAGTTTCATATTAATCAACCTTTCTTTGCATGAAATCGGACCGTGCAACACCTCATCCACCGCTTACGCGGTCCTCCTTCCCCTCAAGGGGAAGGCTTCGCCGGTCCCTACAATGGAAAAATTTTGTAAAATTCATTTTTTGTTAATAAAAAATACATACCAAAAATATATTAGTAATATACCATGAAAGTGTACCGTGACTATTATACACTTAAAAAAAAGATTTAACAATACTTTTTTTTATGATATACTAAAAATATGGACACTAAGGAGGAATCGTTATGAAAAAAACACCCAGAATTATGATTGTGGACGACGATGCTAATATCTGCGAGCTTGTAAGGCTTTACCTTGAAAAGGAAGGCTTTGAAACGGTTGTATGCTTAGACGGCGAAAGAGCGCTGGAGGAATACAAAAACCGCAAGTGCGACCTTACCATTTTAGACATTATGATGCCTAAGGTGGACGGCATTACCGTGTGCAGAGAAATAAGAAAAATAAGCGACACGCCCATTATTATGCTCACTGCAAAGGGCGAAACCTTTGACAAGGTGCTTTGCCTTGAATTGGGCGCTGACGACTACATTGTAAAGCCCTTCGAGGGCAAGGAGCTTGTGGCAAGGGTTAAGGCGGTGCTGCGCCGTTACTTTAAGGATGAGGAAGCGGAAAAGGTTATTGAGTACCCAAACCTTAAAATTAACCTTACAAATTACGAGCTTGTGGTTGGCGGAAATGTTATTGAAACACCGCCCAAGGAATTGGAGCTGCTCTACTTTCTTGCATCGCACCCCAACCGTGTTTTCACACGCGAACAGCTTCTGGAGGACGTATGGGGCTTTGACTATTACGGAGATTCCAGAACAATTGACGTGCATGTAAAAAGGCTTCGCGAAAAGCTTGAGGGCTATGAAGAGGCATGGGAGCTTCGCACCGTATGGGGCGTTGTCTATAAGTTCGAAGTAAAATAGCGCATCGTTGCGATGCGCAACAAAAAATTTTGCATATGCAATATTTTTTGCTAATGTTTTTAAGGAACAAAGTGGCGATTTCTCGTACAAGGGGCTTGATGGCCCCCTAAAATCGCCACTTTCGGCGGAATAATGCGATTATTCCGCCTATTCTGTTCGGGGAGTCTTGCTCCCCGAGCCCCTTGCGATAAAGGGATAAGAAAATGTTTTCTCCGGTTAAAAGGTATCGGCGAAGAAAGGCGGTGTGAAGCATGAAAAAAACGCTTTTCCGCGAAATGTTCATATATAATGTGCTTTTGGTTGTACTGTCCATGGCGCTTACGGCGATTGTGCTCTACACTCAGCTGGGGGCGTATTTCAAGTCGTCCATTTATAAAACGTTGGACTCCCGTGCGGAGCAGGTTTCCAAAATGAGCGGCTATCTTATCGATGCAGGCGGCGGCATGAAGCAGGCGGTAGGCCTCAGGGAGGTTATGGGGCTTATAGGTCACGACGAGGGACAGGCTTTTATTATAACCGACGTATACGGCAACGTTGTTGTGCAGGTGGGCTTTAACGAAAACCAGCTTCAGAAGTACAGAATTGAGCAGGGTGAGCTTGTGGATTCACTTGAAGGTGAAACCGTTGCACGTGAGGGCAACCTTGGCGGTGCACTCACCAACCGCTTTTTGTACGTGACAACCCCTTTAAGAACAAGACTGGGTATTGAGGGTGCAGTTATTGCCTGCAGTACAGTTCCTTATATACAGAACATGCAGCTTGGCGTTATGAAAATGTTCTTCTTTGCGGTTACCTTCGTAATTATACTTACACTTCTGGTGGCGGCGTGGTTTTCACAGCGCATTGCAAAGCCCGTAAGAGAAATGACTCAGGTTGCAAGACGTATTGCCTCGGGCGACTTTACCCAAAGAGTAAGCCGTGATGCAGAGGGCGAATTGGGCATACTTGCCGCAAGCTTTAACCAGATGACTGTTGCTCTTGGTGAAATGGACGAGGTGCAGTCCTCATTTATTAGCGACGTGAGCCACGAGCTGAGAACGCCAATGACCATTATTTCGGGCTTTGTTGAGGGCGTGCTGGATGGCACCATTCCCGAAGAGGAGCATAAAAAGTATTTGGAAATTGTGCTCAGCGAAATAAAAAGGCTTAACCGCCTTGTTAATGACCTTTTGGAAATGAGCAGGCTTAACAGCGGAAAGATAGAATATAAAATGGTGCCCTTTGAAATTACTGAAAGCATGCGAAAGGCAATAGTGGCTTTTGAACAGAGCATAAGCGAAAAGAAAATTGACATTGAGGTAGAGTTTGACAGCGATTGCATGATGGTTATGGGCAACGGCGACTCAGTTTACCGTGTTATTGCAAACCTTATGGACAACGCCGTTAAGTTTACCCCCGAGGGCGGAAGGATTGCCATAAGCATTAAAAATGCAGGCAACAAAACAAAGGTTTCCGTTGAAAATTCGGGCGGCGGCCTCAGCGAAAAAGAGCTTAACCATATATGGGACAGATTTTATCAGACGGACAAGTCCCGCAGCTCGGGAAAGAGGGGCGCAGGGCTTGGGCTTTACATTGTTAAGAACATAATGCAAGCTCACGACAACAGGATATACGCAGAAAGCGAAGAAGGTAAGTGGACAAGGTTTACCTTTGAGCTGGACACGGTGAAGAACAAATAAAGGACTGCGATGCAGTCCTTTATTTGTTCTTCAACTAAGTTTGCCCTTTGGGCAAGTGAAGTTGCCATAAGGCAGTGAAGTTACTTCGTAGTGAAGTTTCGTCGGGGCGAAGTAGCTTAGGGGCAAACTTAACTTCACTTTTGCAGGGCAAAAACTTCACTGTTTTGAAAAAACAACTTCACTTTTTACGAAGTAAAAAACTTCACAAGATAAAAAGTGCAAAACTCAGGACGAAGGAAAAAACTCCGCCTTGGCGGAGTTTTTATTGGTTAGTTTTCTTCTAAAAGTGCAAGAAGCTTGTTAGCTTCATCCGGTGCAAGCATGATGGAAATTGAGCCTTTTGCTTTGTCGTAAACCGTTACGCTGATAAATTCGCCTGCGTTAAAATAGCCCACTCGCTCTACTGATGTGTGCTCGGTAACGGTAACAGAATCGATGCCGCCTGCAGATATAACCTCCACAATGCTTTCGCTGCCCACAAGCCAGCTTTTTAAGGGAACATACTTGTCGGTAAAGGTGTGCTCCGTTTTATATTTTTCGGCATATTCAAGAAGCTTGCCTGCTTCTTCTGCCTGTGTTGCCTCTTCTGTTGGCTCGCTGTAAGGCTCTGTTTCAGCCTCGTGGGTTGGAGAGTGTATTTCTGCTTCTGTGACAACCTCTTTTGTGGGAAGTGGGGCTTCCTTTTTTGCACAGCCGCATAAGCATAAGGAAAGAATAAGTAAGCCAAGGATGGTTCGTTTCAATTGAGTCAATCCTTTCGGTGGGATTAGTGCCTGCACTATTGCAGAGTTAGTTTAAACATAGGAGACCCGTCCCCTTGTGTTTCCCTATTTAAATGAATTGCAAGCCATGCTTGCGTGAATTGACAACTGCGTTGTCATGAATTGCCTATGGCAGGTGTAACTGGGGACGGGTGTAACTGGGGACGTGCCCGAAATTGCACGTTTTAAAGTGTTATTGGAAAAGGAATGTGCAAAAACAGGCACGTCCCCAATTGCACATATCTGTCCCCAATTGCACATTAAATGTTTAAATCACTCTTTAAAATCTTATATGAGCGTAACTGTGTTATATCCATATTTATAAATTTTAATGTCGCCTCGGCAAAATCTAACCATTCTGCATCAGCGGGAAGATAAATTTTATCTAAACCCAAATATGCATATCCTCTTTTACGAGGCATTGATAAATATACTGAATTACCTTCCACCTCGCAGTTAATTGTTACGGTGATGTGTAAATTTCCTTTTACAGCATTTTTAAAGCCTTTTACGCCATAGTATTTTTCTTCGAGCGTATTTTTCCCTGAATGATTTTCAAAACAAGGATGTTGCCCCCATTGCTCTATGCCATACTGTATTTTATCTGCTAATTCAGATGCTGTGTAGGGATATTTGAGTTCAATAGGAAAGTAGGCAGGTAAACAAACTGTAGATATTATACTGCCGTCGGCTAATTCGAAGGGAAAATGAGACATACTTGCAGGGAAAATAACAAGGTCTTTGTTGGGGGAAACCAGCATACTTATTTTTCTGAATTCTTCAAAATCAGGTCTCATAATTTATCTCCTTATTCAATAATTATTATAAGAAACTCAATTCCATTTTCATTTGCGTAATTCATCATCTCTAAGGAACACAAGGGGACGGTTCTATTGTCTTGCCCCCTTATCTTCCTCAAAAATGACACCCAAAAATGTACGTCCCTATCTGTCCCTTTCTCCGCAGGGGCGCTTTTTGTAGCATTCCTCGGCACGATATCATTATTGAAGTGTAGGTCTTTGTCGAGTATGCATACCTCGAGTAATCACATCATAAACGTACCAATCAGAAGGGTCTGAAGTGGATGCACCCATGGGAGCAATTCCTATTAGAATTGTATATTCATCATAAATGCCGCCATAATAGTCTTTTGTTGCGCCTTTGATATTTGAGTTCTGCACTTGTGCTGAGGAATTTAACCGTCTTATCATTGTGTCGGCAAAGTCTAATGCAATATAATCAGCAGTAGATGCTGAAAGTATAGCTGTCATTGTAATTGTTTTAGAGTCGGTGTCGACTTCGTAGTTAAGGCCTCTTACATATGGAAAGAATTCGGGATCTGTGAGCTGTGCCTTGGTTGTTGAGATACATAAATCCCAATCGAACTCAATCGGTTTGGGGGTGTTTTTTGCCTCCTCTTGAGGTTCTTTTGCCGTGGTTTCAAAACTTGCACTTTCTAAAACTTCATAAAAAGTGTCTGAATAGTTGGAATCTAAAGAGGGGACGACGTTCATAGCGATTACATAATTATGATTTTCATGTTGCGTAGCTGCGAATATAACACGTTGCGTTGCCAGAATGGTGCTGTTTTTGTGAATAAAATCAAATTGTGCCAACTGAAATTCTAAATTGGAATTTGTGACATAAGTACTTCGTTCCATAGGTGTTTTGTAATATGCAATGGTAGTTGCAGATCGGAATTCAAAAAATGTATTCCAGTCGGTATTAGTGGATGCGTTTTCGCTAAATGTAAACAAGTATTCATAATCATTTGCGTAAAAGTGCTCAGCGTTGTCTGTAGAGTCTTTATATTCCCAGTTTGAAGGTATTTTAATAGTTAAGCTTTTGTGTTTATGGGAAGTAGTCTTGTCAGATATCGCTTTTTGAATGTCGCTTTTTAATGCAGGGAGGCCAAAATCAATCCAGGTCGCAAAGTTGCTTTCGTCAATGCAAACTATATGGTCGTTATCAGCGCTAATGCTGACTGCGGGAAGCTGTTCAACCGTGCTGAAACCCTCGTATGTGGAAAAAACCCTTACGTTTTGATTTAAAAACTCATGTGCAAGCGAAGCATTTGGAGAAGTGTCCGGAAGTATAATTAACCAGTTGTTTTGTTTGATATCTTCAAATCTTGCGTAAATAGCACCTGACAAATTCTCGATTGCTGTAATTTTTCCTTCCAGGTAAATTTTTGAACCGCCTAGTCCATTTTCGCTTGCGGGAGAATTAAATTTGTTGAAATCAGCGAGTTCATATTCGTCGAATTCAATGCGAGCTGTGGAAACTGGCTTTTGCACAGAATCGTCCATTGAAAAGCTGCTTTCTTCTTCCGGGTCAATGGTTTCGAGTTTTGTGGATGAATTGTTTCCTCGTGATATGGCTGTAGTTATTATCAAAGAAATAAATACAACGCAACCTAAAATATATATTGCATCTAATGGTGTGGGTATCAGTTTCTTTATGAAAGATTCCAGCTTTTCCGTTGGAGAGGTAGCGGTCTCTTCTTGGATGATCGTTAAATCTGTGCCGCAATGATAGCATTTGTCATAATCGGTAGCATTATATGTTCGACACTTTGGGCACTTTTTGGTTTGAAAAGGCATGATGTCCCTCCTGATTTACATGAATTTGGGCCATTTTGCTAACCCTTCTCAGTTTTCCTTTAAGTATTTATCCAGAATGTCTGCGGCGATGGAGCAGAGCTCTCCGCAGGGGCGTTTTTTGTAATATTCCTCGGTGCGTTCTTCGGGAACGTAGGTGCCTTCGGGTTCCTTTAAGCCCAGCAGTTCAGCACAGATTATTGTGCCGCGGTTTAATTTTTTGAATTCGTCACAAAGATACTGCACGCCCTTATAGTTGTCCATTTTTTCGTCGTGGGTGGGGCAGGTGCCTATGCCTTTGATTAAGCCGTATGCCATAATCATGCCTGTTACGGCGCCGCAGGTAAGGCGCATGCGACCCATGCCGCCGCCAAAGGGAAGGGAGAGCTTTAAAAGAGTTTCCTCGCTGAGCCCTGTTTCCTCACGGAATGCTAAGAGCACTGCCTGTGCACAGTTCATACCTGTAGAAAAGTTTGCTGCTGCTAATTCGCCTTTTGTCATTTTTAAAACATCCTTTCTTTTTTTATGAATGATAATGTGTTAGTGAAGTTTTTGCTATGGCAAAAGTGAAGTTGTTTAAAAACAGTGAAGTTTTGTGCTAAGCACAAAGTGAAGTTAAGTTTGCAATTAACTGCACCGAAAGGTGCAACTTCACTGCGCAGCAACTTCACTATCAAAGATAACTTCACTTGCCAAAGGCAAACTTAGTTATTTTGCATATTTGCAAAATAATGTACATATTTATATAAGGGACAAGCGGGAAATAAAGTAAAGGGCAAACATTGTAAGGGCAATTGTCAATGCCACAAGATAGGCGGATATGGTATAACGCTTTGACATATGGCTGAATTTTGCCGAAAGAGAATAGTTGCCGTTTTTATAATGGCGCTTGGCCTTTTTTGCAAAGATTAATGCCGGTATTGATAAAAAACACATGGGCAGAAGCAGAATCAGTGTAGCTACAGCGCCGAAGGTGCCGAAGGATGTAACCTCTGCCTGCTCATTAATGTGGGACATGTTTATCACCTCATTCTGCATTATATACCAAAACGTGCCGTTTGTGAATAGAGAAAACGTATTTTTTTCAAAGTTTTAACGCATAACTAACAAAAATCGATTGACTAAAAGCGAAAATTTTGGTAAAATGTACTTAATGTATTTTGGAAAGTGGTGAAAATATGCAAAAGGAATTTTTTGGGGAGGTTTCTTACAGAGAAAATCCTTTCAATGATGACTTTGCCGTATATTTGTTCAACGAGGGTAACAACTTTAAAAGCTACGAAATCCTCGGTGCACACAAATGTACCCTGAACGGAAAAAGCGGCTACCGCTTTGCCGTATGGGCACCTAAGGCAAAAGCCGTGCACGTAACCGGCGACTTTAACGGCTGGGAAAAGTGGCACAACCCAATGACGAGATTGGGCGAAACAGGTATCTGGCAGACCTTTGTAGAAGGTATCAACGATAACTGTGTTTACAAGTATTTTATAACACCCGAGGTGGGCGAGGGCTTCTATAAGAGCGACCCCTATGCGTTCTATGCTCAGATGAGACCTGACAACGCCTCTGTGACATACGATCTGGAGGGCTATAAGTGGAAGGATGCTTCCTACATGGAGAAGAGAAGCAACACTGCCCCCTATTCAAAGCCCATGAACATTTACGAATGCCATCTCGGAAGCTGGAAGATGCACTCTGACGGCAGCTTCTATACATACCGTGAAATGGCAGACGAATTGGTGCCTTATCTTAAGGATATGGGCTACACGCATCTTGAAATTATGCCTATTATGGAATACCCCTTCGACGGAAGCTGGGGCTATCAGGTAACAGGCTATTTTGCGGCAACAAGCCGTTACGGCACACCTCACGATTTGATGTATTTCGTGGACATGTGCCATAAGGCAGGAATTCAGGTTATTATGGACTGGGTGCCTGCACACTTCCCCCGCGATGCCTTCGGCCTTGCAAAGTTTGACGGCACACCTACCTTTGAATATGCCGACACAAGAGTGGGCGAGCATAAGGAATGGGGTACACTCGTTTTTGACTACTCAAAGACAGAGGTTGTTTCCTTCCTCATTTCCTCTGCAATGTTCTGGGCAGATACTTATCACATTGACGGTTTAAGAGTTGACGCTGTTTCAAGTATGCTTTATCTTGACTATGCAAGAGAAGAGTATATTCAGAATAAGAACGGCGGTAACGAAAACTTAGAAGCTATTGAATTTTTGAGAAGGCTTAACGAGGCTATGTTTAAAGAATTCCCCAACTTTTTGATGATTGCTGAGGAATCTACAGCATGGCCTATGGTTACAAAGCCACGCGATGTTGGCGGCTTGGGCTTCAACTACAAGTGGAACATGGGCTGGATGAACGACAATCTTCGTTACATGTCTATGGACCCCTACTTCAGAAGCGGTAACCATTCACTTTTAACCTTCTCCATGATGTATGCCTTCAGTGAAAACTACATTCTGCCTCTTAGTCACGATGAGGTTGTTCACGGCAAGGCTTCACTTATCGGCAAAATGAGTGCTCTTTATGACGGCAAGTTCGACTCCTTCAGAGCATTCTTAGGCTACTACATGGCACATCCGGGCAAAAAGCTCATGTTCATGGGCGGCGAAATTGCACAGTTCTTGGAATGGAGATTCTACGAGGGCCTGGAATGGCACCTTTTAGAGGATTATCACCATGCAAGGTTCCACGAATATGTTAAGAACCTTAACCATTTCTATAAGAACAACAAGCCCTTCTGGGAAATTGAAGACAGCTGGGATGGCTTTGAATGGATTAATGCCAACGATAACGAAAAATCAATTGTGTCCTTCATGAGAAAAGGCAAGGCAAGAGGCAGTGAAATTATTGTTGTAAGCAACTTCACACCCGTTGAATACAAGGAATATTCCATCGGCGTTTCACGTGCGGGCGAATATGAAGAGGTGTTCAGCTCCAATAAGGACGTTTACGGCGGAACAGGCTCGGGCAACCCCAACCCTGTTAAAGCCAAGAAATATAAGTACGACTGCGACGGCAGACCCTACACACTTACAATTTGTGTGCCGCCCATGACAACGATGTATTTCAAACGTAAACCCACTAAGCGTAATACTACTAAGAAGTAATATATAGGAGGAAGAAACATGAAAGCAACAAAATGTGTAGCAATGATTCTTGCCGGCGGTCAGGGCAGCAGACTTGGTATTTTAACAAGCAAGGTTGCAAAGCCTGCAGTAACCTTCGGCGGCAAGTACAGAATTATTGACTTTGCACTCAGTAACTGTGTGCATTCCGGCATAAGCACAATTGGTGTGCTTACTCAGTATAAGCCTTTGGAGCTTAATACTTACATTGGTAACGGTTCTACATGGGACCTTGACCGTAACGACGGCGGCGTATTTGTACTGCCCCCTTATCAGAAGGAAGAAACAGGCGAATGGTACAAGGGTACTGCAAACGCTATTTATCAGAATATTGAATTTGTTGACCAGTATAACCCCGAGCATGTTGTAATTCTTTCCGGTGACCATATTTATAAGATGGACTACAACAAAATGATGCAGTATCATGAAGAGCATAATGCTGCAGCAACTATTGCTGTTATTCCCGTTCCCTGGGAAGAAGCAAGCCGCTTTGGTATTATGGAAACAGACGGCGAAGGTGTAATCACACGCTTTGCTGAAAAGCCGAAGGAGCCCAAGAGCAATCTTGCTTCCATGGGCGTTTACGTGTTCAAGTGGTCTGCTCTTAAGGAATACCTTATCCGCGACGAAAAAACACCCGGAAGCGAAAACGACTTTGGTAAGAACATTATTCCTGCTATGCTCGACGACGGTCAGAAGCTTTGTGCTTACGGCTTTGAAGGCTACTGGAAGGACGTTGGTACTGTTCAGTCCCTCTGGGAAGCAAACATGGACCTTCTTTCCGATCCGCCCGTTCTCGATATGTACGATGCTGACTGGAGAATTTTCTCCCGTAACCCCGTTAAGCCTCCCCACTATGTGGCTGACGGCGCATCTGTTACAAACAGCTGCATTACAGAAGGCTGTAACATTTACGGCGATGTAAAGAACTGTATCCTTTCTGAGGGTGTAACAGTAGGCAAGGGCAGCGTTGTTGAAGATTCTATTCTTTTCCCCGGTGTTACAATCGGTGAAAACGCAGTTGTAAAGAAAGCCATTATCGGCTCCGATACAACCTTAGGTAACGCTGTTGTAGTTGGCGACAAGAGCGTGGATTCCTCCGAGTATGAAAGCAAGTACTGCTCTGCAGACATTTCTCTTATCGGCGGAAACATTTCTATTGGCGACAATACAAAAATCGGCGTAAACGCAATGGTTACAAAATCCATTGAAGCGTAAGAAAGGGGGAAACGACAATGACAGATGCAATGGGCATTATTTTAACAAGAAATCAGGACGCAAACATGAACGAGCTTACACAGGTTCGTGACATTTCAGCGCTTCCTTTTGCAGGCAGATACCGCCTGATTGACTTTGTGCTTTCCAACATGGTAAACAGTGGAATTATCAATGTGGGTATTGCAACTCACGTTAACTATTCCTCTCTTATGGACCACGTTGGCAGCGGCAAGCCTTGGGATTTGAACCGTAAGAACTACGGTCTCTTCATGCTTCCTCCTCAGGTAAGAGGCGGTGCTTTCGGTGCAGCAGGTGACGTTGACCTTTTACACAACGTTCTCACTTACCTCCGCAGAAGCAAGCAGAAGTATGTTGTTCTTACAGGCGCAAACATTGTTTGCAACATGACATATACTGACATTATCCGTTATCACGAGGAAAAGGGTGCTGACATTACAGTTGTTTACAACGAGCTTGAGATTACAGATCCTCAGCTTAAGAAGTGCACAACCTACGATATTAACAGCACAGGTAAGGTTGTTGACATTCATCACAATCTTTCCGAGCCTGTAAGTAAGAACGCAGGCATGGATATGTACATTATTGAAAGAACAAAGCTCCAGGCTCTTATTGAAGACGCTTATGCAAACGGCAGCCATTCCTTCATTAATGACATTTTAAGAGCAAGCATGGCTCATCTTGACATTTATGCATATAAGTATGAGGGCTTTGCGGGCAGAATTGACTCTGTAGTATCCTACTACGACAACAACATGAAGATGCTTTGCCCCAAGGTTCGTGAAGAGCTCTTTGCAGGCAAGAACCCTGTTTATACAAAGGTTAAGGACCAGGTGCCCACAAAGTACCTTGAAGGTGCAAACGTGAAGAACTCGCTGGTTGCTGACGGCTGTATTATCGACGGTGAGGTTGAAAACTCCATCATCTTCCGTGGCGTTCACATTGCAAAGGGCGCTAAGGTGAAGAACTGTATTGTAATGCAGAACAGCGTTATTTCCGAAAGATGCGACCTTGAAAACGTTGTAATCGATAAGGAATGTACACTCAGAATGGGTAAGAGACTTGTAGGTCAGCCTAGCTATCCCTTCATTTTGCCCAAGAGAACTTTAATCTAAAACTTTTAAGGCATTTTCTGTCGGGCAAATTTTGCGTTGACAGAAAATGCCTTTTGGGGTATTATGTGTAGATGGATGAAATGCCTGTGGCATGAAATGGCTTTGCCATGATATGTTGCGTTGCAACATGATATGAACCAAAGGTTCATTGGGGAAGAAAAATCAAAGATTTTTCATTACATAGGAAATTGCGCGTAGAATGTGCGCATATTTGCTTGTAAAATAAAAGTGTACCTTTTCGTCCCCCAAGATTGGGGGACCGAGGGGGTTGAAGTGTTAAAACACTTTTTTATTTTATTAATCATAAGATTTGCAAAGCGCTGTGAGCGAAGCGAGGAAGTGCCCTCGGGGTGCAAATCTACCAAAATGCACGTAGTGCATATCATGAAGCCCTTGGGCTATATATCATGTGCCCGTGGCACATATCATGCAAGACTTGCTTGCATATCATTAAATCAGAAAGGATTTTGTTTATGAAGGTTTTATTTGTAACAAGTGAATGTTCTCCTTTTGTTAAGACAGGCGGCTTGGGCGACGTTGCAGGTTCGCTTCCTCAGGAGCTTATTGCTCAGGGTGTTGAAACAAGGGTTATTCTTCCCAAATACCGCGCAATCAGTGAAAAATACACTTCTCAGATGCGCTATATCGACCACATTTACGTAAAGATGGGCTGGAGAAGCCAGTATTGCGGTGTGTTCGAATTACAGATGAACAACGTTACTTATTATTTTGTGGATAATGAGTATTATTTCGGTGCAAACTACATTTACGGTGACATTGCTACAGACATTGAAAGATTTGCTTTCTTCGACAAGGCTGTGCTTGCACTTTTGCAGGTTGTTGATTTCTGGCCCGATGTTATCCATGCAAACGACTGGCAGACAGGTATGGTAAGCGTGCTCCTTCGTGCTCATTACGGCTTCGATTCACGCTATTCCAGAATGAAGACAATGTTCACAATCCATAACCTTAAGTTCCAGGGCATTTACGACAAGAAGGTTATTGCCGACGTTTGCGAGCTTGAAGATTTCTACTTCACAGCAGACAAGCTTGAATTTTACAAGGATGCAAGCTTCATGAAGGGCGCTCTCACATATTCTGACTACATTACAACAGTTTCCCCCAGCTATGCTGAAGAAATAAAGACAGAATTCTACGGCGAAAAGCTCGACGGTCTTCTTCGTGCAAGAAGCAATTGTCTTAAGGGCATTGTAAACGGTCTCGACTATGAGGGCTACAACCCCAGAACCGACGAAATGATTTTCGAAAAGTATAATGCAAATAACTTTATTTCAAAGAAAAAGGCTAATAAGCTTGCACTGCAGAAGGAGCTTGGCCTCATTGAAGACGATGAAAAGTTCATCATCGGTCTTGTTACACGTCTTACAGGTCAGAAGGGTATGGACCTTCTTAACTGCATTATGGACGATTTGTGCTTCGACCAGAATATTCAGGTTGTTGTGCTTGGTACAGGCGATAAGGAATTTGAAGATTCCCTTCGCTACTTCGACTGGAAGTACCATGGCAGAGTATCGGCTCAGATAAGATTCGACAACACTCTTGCTCATAAGATTTATGCTGCAAGTGATGCAATCTTAATGCCTTCACTCTTCGAGCCCTGTGGCTTGAATCAGCTTATTGCGATGCGCTACGGTGCAGTGCCCATTGTAAGAGAAACAGGCGGTCTCCGCGATACTGTACAGCCTTACAACGAATACGAAAACACAGGCACAGGCTTTAGTTTCAAAAATTACAATGCTCACGAAATGCTCGGCATTATCCGCTATGCTCACGACATTTACTACAACCGCAGAAAAGAATGGAACGGTATTTGCAGAAGAGCTATGGGTGCTGACTTCTCTTGGCAAAATAGTGCAAAAGAATACATTGAATTGTACAATAATTTAGTGTAAAAGCATAGTTGACTTATCACAAAATATAGTGTACAATACCATGGTATGCACAAAACCAATGTTCGACCACCGAAGAAATTCGATGGTCGAATGTGTGTAATAATAAAGTTGAGTACATGGGTACTCTAAAAGGGGTTTTTAGAAATGAGTAAGAAAGAACTTACAGCAGCGCAGTTGGCGCTTAAGGAGGAAATTCTCACAAAGCTCAGCCGTAATTTCGGCAGAACACTTGAGGATGCTACTCCTGCTCACATCTATAAGGCTACAGCACTTACAGTGCGCGACAGAATTGTAACAAAGTGGACAGAATACAGAAGAGCTCAGAGAAAGCTTCAGAATAAGGAAATTTTCTACCTTTCCTTCGAGTTTCTGATGGGCCGTGCTTTCGGTAACAACCTTCTTAACACAGGTCTTACCGAGGACTATGAGGCAGTGCTTGAAGACATGGGCTTCTCCCGTGCAGAAGCAGCTTCTCAGGAAAGAGATGCAGGCTTGGGTAACGGTGGTCTTGGTCGTCTTGCAGCTTGCTTTATTGACTCTCTCGCAACACTTAACCTTCCCGCTTTCGGTTGCTCTATCCGTTACGAATACGGTCTCTTCAAGCAGAGAATTGTTGACGGTGAGCAGGTTGAAATGTACGACGATTGGCTTGTTGACGGCAACATGTGGGAAATTGCATGCCCCGAAGAACAGCAGATGGTTCGTTTCGGCGGTCAGGTAAACATGGTAACAGGTAACGACGGCAGAATGTATCCCGAATACACAGGCACAACAGATGTTATCGGTATTCCTTACGATATGCCCATTTCCGGTTACGATGCAAAGTTAGTTAACACACTTCGCCTCTGGTCTGCAAGAGCTAAGAGCGACATTCAGGCTGAATTCGATACTTTCTCTTCCGGTTACCACGTAAAGGCTGTTGAAGAAAAGGCTATGGCAGAAGCTATCAGTAAGGTTTTATACCCCGAGGATAACAACGACCAGGGTAAGGAGCTTCGTCTTCGTCAGCAGTATTTCTTCGTTTCCTGTACACTGCAGTGGATTCTCAGAAGATTTAAGCGTCATCACGGTAACGATTTGTCCCGTCTTGCTGATTTTGTAGCAGTTCACATTAACGATACACATCCTGCTATTGCTATTCCCGAGCTTATGAGACTTCTCATGGACCAGGAAGGCATGAGCTGGGACCAGGCTTGGGAAATTTGTACAAAGGTGTTTGCTTACACAAACCACACAGTACTTTCCGAAGCACTTGAAAAGTGGCCCATGGAGCTTATCCAGAGAATGCTTCCCCGTATCTGGATGATTTTGGAAGAAATCAACAGAAGATTACAGGAAAAGCTTATCGTAACCTATGGCTACGACTGGGGCAAGATCAACTACATGGCAGTTATCGCACACGGCTATGTTTCCATGGCTAACCTTTGCCTTTGCTGCTGTCATAAGGTAAACGGTGTTAGTGAATTGCACACAGAAATCCTTAAGAAGGATATCTTCAACGATTACTATAACCTTGAACCCGAAAAGTTCACAGCTATTACAAACGGTATCACATACCGCAGATGGCTCCGTCTTGCTAACCCTCAGTTATCTTCGCTCATCACCGAAACAATCGGCGAGGGTTGGGAAAAGGACCCCACTCTTCTTGAAAAGCTCGTTCCCTATGCAGAGGATGATGCTTTCCAGAAGAAGTTCCAGGCTGTAAAGCTTGAAAAGAAGAAGGAATTGGCAGCTTACATTAAGGAGCACAACGGCATTGACATTGACCCCAACTCCATCTTCGACGTTCACGTTAAGAGACTTCACGAATATAAGAGACAGCTTCTTAACATTCTTCACGTAATTTATCTTTACGACCAGGTTAAGAAGAACCCCGATATGGATATTGTTCCTCACACATTCATTTTCGGTGCTAAGGCTGCAAGAGCTTACACAAGAGCAAAGTTAATTATAAAGCTCATTAACGATGTTGCTAAGGTTGTTAACAACGACCCCGACATTAAGGGCAAAATTAAGGTTGTATTCGTAGAAAACTACGGTGTAACATTGGCTCAGATGATCATTCCTGCAGCTGAAATCAGCGAACAGATTTCTACAGCAGGTCTGGAAGCTTCCGGTACAGGTAACATGAAGTTCATGGCTAACGGTGCTTTAACAGTTGGTACTATGGACGGTGCTAACGTTGAAATGAGCCAGTGTGTTGGCACAGAAAACATGTTCATCTTCGGTATGAGTAGTGACGAGGTTGAAAAGGCGAAGAGATATGAATGGGCTTCCAGCCAGGAAATCTACGCTACTAACCCCAGAATAAGAAGAGTATTGGACCTTCTTATTAACGGCACCTTCAACAGCGAAAACTACTATTACGATATTTATCAGTCTTTGGTATTCGGCGACAAGAGCGTAACAGACAAGTACATGGTTATCCGTGACTTTGAAAGCTACGTTGAAGCCCAGAAGAGAATTGACACAGAGTACCGTGACGCAAAGACATGGACAAAGAAGGCAATTCTTAACGTTGCAATGAGCGGCTTCTTCTCCTCTGACAGAACTATCGAAGAATATAACGATAAGATCTGGCACCTTAAGAAGTACGAACCCAAGACAGAAGCTAAGGCTACTCCCAAAAAGGCAGAAACAAAGGTAGAAGCTAAGAAGGCTCCTGGTAAGAAAACAAAATAATTAAAAACTGTGTAAATTAGGCAGACTCATTTGAGTCTGCCTATTTGTGTGTAGAGATTAATTTGTTGAGGTGTTAAAATTTATAAGCCATTTAACAGGAGATAAGTTTTTGTCGATTATAAATGCCCGGCAATATGAAAGTGTGTCAGATGTTTCGTGTGAAAAGTTTAGTATGTTGTTGTCTTCGTTTGCGGAAAAAGATTGAACATCTGCCCAAAGAAGGGTGTTGTCTGTATTATAGCCTGCAACAATCAATTTGTATGTGTTTCCTACGATTAAACCTGACTCAGGCACAGTTAAAGCATTTGTGATATTTACAGAGCCAAAACATTCCAAAACATCATCTAACGTATCTATAGTATATTCACCCGGGATATAATCCGGTATAACAGGTGCTTCCATAATGCCATGGAATTGGAATGCATGAGCATAATCTATGCCATAATAGTTTTCGGATAATGATACCTCATTTGTTTCATCAAGTATATATATTTCATTGTTTTCAATCTTGGTAACCATCCTCCAGCATAAGGAATCCTTTTCTTCGTTAGTAAACACTTTTACCAGTAGCCCTACGGAAGCTTCGTGTAAGGCTTGCAGTTCATCATTAAACGACTCTTCATTTTCATAATCTTCAGAATTAATAATGCCGTGGAAGGTGAGTTCGGGTGCATACAATTCCAAAAATCCGTTTTCTGCATATTTGCTTGTTCTGACAACTTCTACACCATTGGAGGTACCAATCATATCAGTTGATTTCAAATATGCATAACAAACAGACGGGTCAAAAGAAGCTTCGCTTTGCTGGCCTGTTTGGACTAAAAGCTTGCTGAGTGCGCAAATGTATTTTAAGCTTAATTCATCTGAAGTCCATTCTTTGTAGCCGTTTGTCGATGTTCGGTCATCGCGGTTTATCCAATGAGCGTATAGCGTTGTATTGGATGTTGGTTTATCGAGGCTGGTGATTTGCTCGCCACCTTCCGGTTGGGTAAACCAACCTAAAAAGGCGTAGCCTGCTTTGGTGGGGATAGGTAACTGTCCATAGGTATTTCCTGAAGTAATCAGCAATTCATTGTTTTCGATATTGCCGCTGCAGGCATCTAACGTAATTTCATAATCGGGAATTTCTGTACCGTATACAGCAAAAAGCATAATTACATCACTACCTCGAGAGGTGATTTTGCTGAATATATGGTCGTTGAAAAAATGCATTCTTGCATAACCTTCGGGCTGAGAGCCTGACTTGTACCACCCCTTGGGATTATTGTTTTCATCAGCATAATACCATTTCTTTGTACGTGTGTTATAAGCTGTCCAATAGCGGAATGCTTCTCCGTTTTCGCCCACGTATTCACAATCGTTCACATCGTTCTGCTCTCCGTATATGCAGAGCTGATCTTTCATGGTAGTACCTGTGCCGCCGTTTTTGTAAAACCTGAGGAAGAAACCGCTTGCTAAATTCTCTGTATATTTAAGATTAATCCACCCGGTATAGTCTTCATATGTAACTTTTCCCCATAGTCCGCAAACATCGGATACAATAACTTCTGTACCGCCGGGTACAGATCCAAGAAGCTCTGAATCATAGGTGTGAGATTCTTGAAATTTGATAGATTTGTATGAATCTAAAATTTTATATTTGCCAACTTTGTATGTTTTGGATGTGGATTTCGGTAATTCGTCTTTTATCAACAGGGCAGAGCTGTTGGTTTTATCATAAGGTCCATGGGAAGAAACTTCAGATGCTGGAATGTAACCACTGTAATCCCCATAAGTGACCATAAACCACGTATCATTGTTCGCGACTGTTTTTCCGGTAATTTTTATTGTTCCTCCTGAAGGTATTGTGGTGATTTTTGTTCCTGACGAGGAGGCTGTTTTTCTTAAAATTTGTTCGCTTGAAACCTTGTTGGTATAGCTTCTGTAATAGTCTAATACACTGCGGCGATTACCGCTGGGATTGAAATATTCCAAATGAAGATGATCACCGGTAGAAGAGCCAGTACTTCCAACATAGCCGATGATATCGCCTTGTCTGATATACATACCTTCCTTTACCGCAGTTGCATTCATGTGAGCATATAATGTGTGGCTTCCGTCGCTGTGTTTGATTTTTACATGGTTGCCATACCCGGTGCCTTCATTTTCGGCATTAGTATTTACACACTTTACAACAGTTCCTGATTTTATAGCTTTAATGGGGGTATATGCAGGCGCTGCAAAATCGGTGCCCAAATGTCCTGTGTGATGATAATACCCGGTTTTTAGCCCACACCAACCGGTATGGTAATAGTCAGAAATGCTTTTGTAATAGCTTAGAGGAGAGATCGCCTTTGCCACAAGTGTTTCTGCTATTAATAAGAGAAGCAGACAAAAGGCAAATGTTAAAAAATTAAGCTTGGCTAATTTGTTCGAAACAGTTTTTGTTTTCATAAACATACCTCTTTCTTTTAAATTTTGCAAACAAAAAAGTGTGTAGTCGCAAGACTACACACCGAAAAATGCATAGCCCTGCTGTCGCCAAACAAAATTTCAGTAACACCTATTAAGTGCATGAAAAACAAAGCATCTGCATTTTTACCGAAAAGCATAAAAATACACACACCTCATAGGCATTTTATGAAATTTTGTTTGGCAAATGTATTCTATCATATTGACTGTGAAATATCAATATAAAAATATGTATAGCATAAGATGGGTATGGACACACTATGTACAGAGACAAAAATGAAAGGAAGGCATGTACATGGATACTATCGCTTTGATATTGGTTATAGTGGGGGCGCTGAACTGGGGCTCCATAGGGCTTTTCGGGCTCGACCTTGTAGGCTTTATTTTTGGCGGTCAGGGTGCGCTTTTCAGCCGCATTATTTTTGCGGTTGTTGGCTTGGCAGGGCTTTGGACAATTACCCTTCTGTTTAAAGACAAAACAGATACAAGACAGGTTAATATGCATAAGTGAGCGTTTTGCGCTCACTTAACTAAGTTTGCCTATCGGCAAGTGAAGTTCCCTTTGGAAGTGAAGTTGCTGCGCAGTGAAGTTTCGGCTTATGCCGAAGTGATTGGCAAACTTAAATTCACTTTATGCAAAGCATAAAACTTCACTATACACAAGGTGTATAACTTCACTTTTGCTTTAGCAAAAACTTCACAAAGCTTTTGATGAATAACCAGAATGTTGTAAAGAACTCCATCTACGGAGTTCTTTACTTTTTTAGAAATTTGTGGTATAATAAACAGGAATGAATTGCACCTTGTGCGTGAATGACTTCGTATGAATTGACGCTTTGCGTCATGAATTGCCCAATGGGCATTATCGAAGAAACTCCGTAGGAGTTTCGACATAAATGTTTGCAACAGCAAACAATTCATTCTTCATGTGCGGAGCACAATTCACGAAAGCGGAGCTTTCAATTCATGTTTATTAAATATACTGATATGAAAAGAGAGATGTTAACTATGGACGCTATTACAAAGGCTTTATGCCTGGAATTCAACATAAAAGAGGAGCACGGCGAAAACGTGGTGAAGCTACTTGACGAGGGTAACACAATTCCCTTCATTGCCCGTTACCGTAAGGAATTAACAGGTGCAATGGACGACCAGGTGCTTAGAAAATTTGCCGATAAATTAGAGGCTCTTCGTGCCTTGGAGGAAAGAAAGGCTGACGTTATCCGCCTTATTGATGAGCAGGGCAAATTGACAGAGGAAATTAAAGCGGCGGTTGAAAACGCAAAAACCGTTACCGAGGTGGACGATATTTACCGCCCCTTCCGCCCCAAGAGAAAAACAAGAGCTACAATTGCTAAGGACAAGGGCTTAGAGCCTCTGGCAGACGCAATTTATCTGCAGCTTGCATCCTTCGACCCTTATAAAGAGGCTGAAAAGTACATAGATGGTGAAAAGGGTGTTGAAACAGTAGAGGATGCAATAGCGGGCGCAATGGACATTATTGCCGAAAACATTTCCGACGATGCTGAAAACAGAAAGGCAATACGTGCAAAAACCTATGTTACAGCCCTTATTACAAGCGTAAATAAGGCAGAAAACCCTGTTTACGAAATGTATTACGAGTTTTCGGAAAAGGTAAACAAGGTTGCAAACCACAGAATTCTTGCTCTTGACCGTGGCGAGAAGGAGGGCGTGCTTACTGTTAAAATTGAAGCAGACGAGGCTGTTATGCACGAGGTTTTGTTTGCAAAGGCTGTTAACAAGGACGGCGGAAAATGTGCTGAAATTGTTATGGAAGCAATTTGTGACAGCTATAAGAGACTTATTGCACCTTCAATTGATACAGAAATAAGAAACATACTTACAGAGCGTGCCCAGGAGGCTGCCATTGACCTTTTCAGCGTTAACCTTAAGAATTTGCTTATGGCACCGCCCATTAAGGGCAGGGTTGTGCTGGGTGTTGACCCCGGCTACAGAACAGGCTGTAAGCTGGCTGTTGTTGACTCGACGGGTAAGGTGCTGGAAACAGGCGTGGGCTACTTTACCCTTCCGCATCACGATAAGGAAAAGGCAAAGACTCAGATAAAGGGCATGATTAAGCGCAACAATGTTGACCTTGTTTCCATCGGTAACGGTACGGCAACAGGCGAAAGTGAAGAATTTGTGAGCGAGGTTATTGGCGAATTCGGCGGAAGTGTTAAGTACATGGTTGTTAGCGAGGCAGGCGCTTCTGTTTACAGTGCGTCAAAATTAGCGGCAGAAGAATTCCCCGAGTTTGACGTTGCTCTCCGTAGTGCGGTAAGTATTGCAAGACGATTGCAGGACCCCTTGGCTGAGCTTGTTAAAATTGACCCCAAATCCATTGGTGTTGGTCAGTACCAGCACGACTGTAACCAGAAGAGGCTTGCAGGCGCTCTTGACGGCGTTGTTGAAGACTGTGTTAACACAGTTGGTGTTGACCTTAACACAGCTTCGCCCTCGCTTTTAGGCCACATTTCAGGCGTGAGCAGTACAATTGCAAAGAATATTGTAAAATACCGTGAAGAAAACGGCGCATTCAAAAAACGCCGTGAGCTTTTAAAGGTAGCAAAGCTTGGCGAAAAAACCTTTTTGCAGTGTGCCGGCTTTATGCGCATAAGTGATGGCGACGAAATTTTTGACAACACAAGTGTGCACCCCGAAAGCTACGAGGCAGCAAAGGACATGCTCACTCTTTGCGGCTTTACAAAGGACGATGTAAAGCTGGGTAAGCTGGGCGGCTTTAAGGACAAGCTTTCAAAGGCAGACTTAAAGGAAATACTTGAAAAATATAACATTGGTATGGTAACCGTTACAGACATTGCCGACACACTTCTTAAGCCCGGCAGAGACGTGCGTGACGAATTGCCCAAGCCTTTGCTCCGCACAGGTGCAATCAGTATTGAAAGCCTTAAGGAAGGCATGGTGATTGAAGGCACTGTAAGAAATGTTATTGACTTTGGCGCCTTTGTTGACATTGGTGTGCATCAGGACGGGTTGGTGCATATTTCAAAAATATGCGATAAGTTCATTAAGCACCCCACCGAGGTTTTAAGCGTTGGCGACATTGTAAAGGTTAAGGTAATTGCCGTTGACGTGGAGAAAAAGAGAATATCCTTAAGCATCAAAGATGCTTAACTAAGTTTGCCCTGTCGAGCAAGTGAAGTTTCCTTTGGAAGTGAAGTTGCTACGCAGTGAAGTTTCGGCTTATGCCGAAGTGGTTGGCAAACTTAACTTCACTTTGTGTAAAACACAAAACTTCACTATACACGAAGTGTATAACTTCACTTTTGCTTTAGCAAAAACTTCACAAAACTTTGAAAAAAGGACGAACCGTGTTGGCTCGTCCTTTTTGTGATATATTGCAATTTAAGGCAGAGCTGTGCTCTGCTTTAAATTATTGCTTTATATAGTCTACTGCATTAAGTGCGGCAATTGCGCCGTCGGAAACGGCTGTTGCAACCTGGCGTATGCGCTTACTTCTGCAGTCGCCTGCAACAAAAATGCCTTCTACGTTTGTTGTACAGCTTTCATTTGAGTCAGCATAGCCGTAGGAATTTACGTTTATAAGGCCATTGAAGGGTTCGAGCTGGGGAATAAGACCTATGGCTGTAAACATGCCGTCAATTTTAAGGGTTTCAAGCTCGTCACCCTTCTGAATGCGGATACCTGTGAGAGTATCGTCGCCTAAAAGAGCAGAGACAACTGCGCCTTTTATGGGGGTAATGTTGGGAATTGTTTTAATTTCCTCAATGAGCTTTTCTTCGCCTGTAAAATAGTCAAGGTTCTGGATTATGTACACCTTTTCACAGCTTTCGGAAAGGAGAATTGCTTCCTGCAGTGCACTGTTGCCGCCGCCTATAACAGCAACGGTTTTATCCTTATAAAATGCACCGTCGCAAACTGCGCAGAAGGAAATGCCGTTGCCGATGAAGTCTTCCTCCTTGGGAAGGTTTAAAAGGCGGTGGCATGTGCCTGCGGCAATTATAACCGCCTTGGCAAAGTAATCGCCCTCGTCGGTTGTGACCTTTTTTAATTCTCCGTCGGTTATGCTGAGTGCTTCCAGGCATTCAATGTCGGCACCTAATCCCATTGCCTGCTCCATTAATTTATCGGCAAATTCGTTGCCTGAAACCGATTGGAAGCCGGGAATGTTTTCAACCTTGGGGGAAGAGGTTATCTGCCCACCGAAGGTGCCCTTTTCCATAACGAGCACACTTTTATTTGCACGGAGTGCGTAAACTGCGGCAGTGAGCCCTGCAGGACCGCCGCCTATAATGATTATATCGTATGTGTTCATTGTTTTATCCTTTCGGAATGATATGCGCTTTGCGCATGATATTACTTTGTAATGATATGTCGCTATGCGACATGATATGAACTTTCAGTTCATTAAGGTGGAAAATTCTTCGAATTTTCATTTTATTGAATCAATGATTTGCACCATGCCGTGAGCGAAGCAAGGAAGCGCCCTTAGGGTGCAAATCTACCACAATGCCCTTCGGGCATATCATGAAACCGTAAGGTTTTATATCATGATTTATCATATCATGCGGAGCATATCATTCAACACGCACCCACAAAGGGGTGCGTGTTGTTTTCTTAAGCTTTTAAAAATTTCTTTATGTCAGAAACGCCTGCGAACTTTTCTGCTGTGCCACCCTTTACAACCACCAATGTGGGAGCCTGCTTGATTTCAAGTGCAGTTGCCAATTCCTTGTTTTCGTCAGCAAGGAGCTTTGTGTAAAGAATGCCTGCCTTGTCAAGAATTGCACATGCCATTTTACAGTTGGGGCAGGTTGCAGTTGTAAACACGTAGTAACCGTCTGCCATGTCAACAGTTTCGTTTGCTGCTTCGGTAGCTACGTCGCAAACTGCGTCCTTTGCTTTAAGTGTGCTTGATGCTACGTTGTAAACTTTTCTTTCCTTGTATTCCTGTGTTTTACCATCGTTCCAGTTCTGTACGGGACGATAGTAGCCTGTGATACGGCTGTAAACCTCGGTTGTGCCACCGCAATGAGGACATGTGAACTGCTCGCCTGCAAGGTAGCCATGGTCCTTACAGATGGAATAGGTGGGGGAAAGTGTGTAGTAGGGAAGACGATAATTTTCGGCAATCTTTTTAACAAGGTTTGCCGCTGCCTGCCAGTCAGGAAGCTTTTCGCCTAAGAATGCATGGAATACTGTACCTGAGGTATAAAGTGTCTGCAATTCGTCCTGAACGTCAAGGGCTGTGAAAATGTCTTCTGTATAGCCAACGGGAAGGTGAGAGGAGTTTGTATAGTAGGGTGTGCCGTCCTTTTCACCTGCTGTGATAATGTCGGGGTAATGCTTTAAGTCGTGCTTTGCAAGACGGAAAGCTGTAGATTCCGCAGGAGTTGCCTCTAAGTTGTACAAATCGCCGTATTCTACCTGATAGTCGGAAAGGCGTTCGCGCATGTGGTTGAGTACGTCTTTGGCAAACTGCTGTGTTTTTTCTTCTGTAAGGTCAGCACGGATCCACTTTGCGTTAAGACCTGCTTCGTTCATACCAACAAGACCAATTGTGGAGAAGTGGTTGTTGAAGGTGCCTAAGTAACGCTTTGTGTAGGGGTAAAGGCCGCTGTCAAGAAGCTTGCTGATAACAGTTCTCTTAACCTTAAGGCTGCGTGCTGCAATGTCCATCATGTGGTCCAATCTTTCGTAGAAGTCCTTTTCGTCCTTAGCAAGGTATGCAATACGGGGAATGTTGATTGTTACAACGCCCACGCTACCTGTGGATTCGCCGCTACCGAAGTAACCGCCCGACTTTTTACGGAGCTCACGAAGGTCGAGACGTAAGCGACAGCACATGCTTCGTACATCGCTGGGCTCCATGTCGGAGTTGATGTAGTTGGAGAAGTAGGGTGTGCCGTACTTACTTGTCATTTCGAACAAAAGACGGTTGTTTTCTGTGTCGGACCAGTCGAAGTCCTTTGTGATGGAATAGGTGGGAATGGGGTACTGGAAGCCACGGCCGTTAGCATCGCCATCGATCATAACCTCGATAAATGCCTTGTTGACCATGTCCATTTCCTTCTGGCAATCCTTATACTTGAAGTTAACCTCTTTGCCACCTATGATGCAGTTTAATTCTGCAAGGTCGTTGGGTACAACCCAGTCAAGAGTGATGTTTGTGAAGGGTGACTGTGTGCCCCAGCGGGAGGGTGTGTTAACACCGTAAATGAAGGATTCGATGCACTTTTTAACCTGTTCGTAGGAAAGGTTGTCCACCTTTACGAAGGGTGCAAGGTATGTATCGAAGGATGAAAACGCCTGAGCGCCTGCCCATTCATTCTGCATGATACCTAAGAAGTTAACCATCTGGTTGCAGAGTGTTGCAAGATGGCTTGCAGGGGAAGATGTAATCTTGCCGGGAACACCGCCCAAGCCCTCCTGAATGAGCTGCTTCAAGGACCAGCCTGCACAGTAGCCTGTGAGCATGGACAAGTCGTGAATGTGAATGTCGGCGTTGCGGTGCGCATTGGAAATTTCGTCGTCATAAATTTCGCTGAGCCAGTAGTTGGCACTGATTGCACCTGAGTTTGAAAGGATAAGACCACCAACAGAGTAGGTAACGGTGGAATTTTCCTTAACACGCCAGTCGTTTATCTGAAGATAGTTGTCAACGATTGCCTTATAGTCAACCATTGTGGCGTTGAGGTTACGGATTTTTTCTCTCTGACGGCGATAGATGATGTATGCCTTTGCAACATCGTCGTAGCCTGCCTTGATAAGAACAGATTCAACACTGTCCTGAATGTGTTCAACCTCAATGTTGCCGTCCTTGATTTTGGGCTCGAATTCGGCTGTAACCTTTAATGCTAAGAAATCGATAATGTCAGGATTGTACTGTCGGTTGCAGGCATCAAATGCCTGGCTGATTGCTGTAGAGATTTTGGAAAGGTCGAAGGAGACCATTTTTCCGTCTCTTTTTAATACGTTATACATAATTTCATTCTCCCTTTATTACTTGTATTATTCGTGAGTCGATAACATTATATCGCGTATTTTGTAGAATGTCAACATGTAAAACACAATATATTGGTGTTTTTAGCGAATTTTTGTATTTGGTACAATATTTTGTGCTATTTTAGCCATTTTTTCAATTTCATTTTGTGCTACAGGGTGCATACCTTCCTCTAAAATGTCGCCCGAGTCAACAAAATTCTGGATAAAATATTTGTCGGCGCCGAAAGATAACCAGGTATGAGCTTCTCTTCGTAATAGTTAATGAGAACTATTCTAAAAAATTTATGTTGTTGGTTTTTCGGTGCTGTAAAATTATAAATGGACTTATGATTTTTTTAAATCATAACAAGGCGAAAATGTTGAAAAAGCATGTAACTTAATCTAAAACACTTGATATTTTTCTAAAATAATTAAGAAAAATCTAAAATTTTAGAAAAATTAGTTGAAATGCCACTTTTTTTATATTATACTTAATTGTGTGATGGAGTGTTGAAAAATATTGTGCGTTTAGGATTTCGACTGTATTTTCCACCTGTTTTTGCTATAATATAGCATGAAAGGTGGACGAGTTACGTTGAAAAAAACTAAAAGAAAAAAGAATGGTAAAGGAGGAAAGCATATGGCAGTATCAATGGCTATTATACCAACATTAGAAGGCAAAGCGGCTACATCGATAATGAAAACTTTAGAAACATCTAGAATAAAGCCATATTCGCCTGAATCTAAACTGGAAGCAGAACAGAGAATACAAGAGATATTAAAGAAGAGGGAAAATAAATAAGCATGTTTTCTGAGGAAAGATTGTCTATAGAAAAACATTTTGATATTGTAGGAAATTTTAATTGTGGACCAGATAATCCGCTTAATAACTTTTTGATGAGCGAAGCGTTTGACTATGACAAAAAAAGATATGGGAATACATATGTTTTATTTAGCGAAACAGATCCCACTGAAATACTAGGTTTTTACACATTAAAGACAAGTGCTATTCAGGTAGAGGAAAATAATGAATTCAATTCTATTCCAGTAATTGAAATAGCACGTATTGCTATTGCATTCGATCTTCAAGGAAGCGGAATTGGCGGATATATTTTTCATGATAAAATTTTGCCGAAAATTTTAGAGGTTTCTCAAATCGTTGCAGTAAGTGCAATCATTGCTTTTGTTGAGCATGATGATGAGAATGCGGTAAAGTTTTATAAGAAGATTGGTTTTGTAAAGGCTGAAGATGAAGTTCAGAAACAGATTGCTGAAACGTTCAACGAGGAATGCGATTTGTATGTGGTCTCGCTAGATAATATTAATGCTTCAAGCGAGTAAGCGTATTAATTTAGGAGTATAAATTTTATGTTATTTAATGGCGGATATAGAGGCTAAGATGGGCGAGACACCTATATTAGCCTCTATTGTTATTTTAGCAAACACGCACAAGTTGCAGGTTATCAGCCGCCAACATCAATTCATTTTTGCAAAAATAGTGAAATTAGAAAAATACACCTTATAGCAGGATTTGTTGCCATAAGGTGTATTTTGTTTTTAGCGGATTTTTGTATTTGGTACAATATTTTGTGCTATTTTAGCCATTTTTTCGATTTCATTTTGTGTTACGGGGTGCATACCTTCCTCTAAAATGTCGCCCGAGTCAACAAAATTCTGGATAAAATATTTATCGGCACCCTTTATGAGGGTTGTAATGCTCTTTATATCTTCAGCTGTGTGAAGCTCATTAGTAACCGTTGTGCGGAACTCGTAGGGAATGGTACTGTTAAGTAAGATGGCAATACTTTCTTCAATATCTTGTATGTTTATATTGTCAACACCTGTGGTTAAAGGATATTTGTGAAAGGAATTTTTAACGTCCATTGCAACGTAGTCAAGAAGATTATCGTCCATAAGGGCTTTGAGGCGTAGGGGAAAGGAGCCGTTGGTGTCTAATTTTACTTTATAGCCCAATTCTTTAACCTTTTTTATAAACTCGGGAAGGTCAGGATGAATGAGAGGCTCGCCCCCTGTTATGCAAACCCCCTCTAAAATGCCCTGACGTTTTTTCAAAAAGGAAAGAATTTCCTCCTCGGTCAATTGGGGCTGAGAAGATTTTACAAGAGAAGAGTTGTGGCAGAAGGGGCAACGGAAATTGCAGCCCGGGGTAAAAAGAATGCAGGCAACATTGCCGGGAAAGTCTAAAAGGGTTAATTTTTGTATTCCGCCGAAAAGCATGGTGACAGCCTCCTTGAAATGGTATAGATTTATTTTATAATAAGAAGAAAGTGTTGTCAATGAATGCTTGAGGGTAAAAAATGTTGACAATAAAAAGCATGGGTGGTAGAATTATAGAAACATCAAAAAAAGGAGTTTTTTAAAATGAAGAAATTAATGGCACTTATGCTTTGTCTTGTTATGGTTTTTGCCATGGCAGGATGCGGCAACACAAACGAAACAGAAGCAACAGATGCAACTATGGCAGACACCTTTACAGTGGGTATTTGTCAGCTTATGGTGCATGATTCCTTAGACGCTGCAACCAAGGGCTTTGTTGATGCTCTTACAGAAAAGATGGACGCAGCAGGCAAGACTGTTGAGTTCGACACACAGGTTGCAGGCGACGCAAACCTTTGCACAACCGTTATCAACACATTTACAGCAAAAGATGTTGACCTTATCATGGCTAACGCTACACCTGCTCTTCTTGCAGCAGCAAGCGCTACAGATTCCATTCCTGTTTTAGGTACATCTGTAACAGACTACACAGATACCTTCAAGGGTGCTATTCCCTCTAACGTAACAGGTACATCCGATGCTGTTCCCTTCGACGAACAGGCTAAGATGATGATTGACACACTTAAGCTTACAGAAGGCGACGTTGTTGGTGTGCTTTACTGCACAAACGAGTCCAACTCTCTTATTCAGTACGAAGCTGTTAAGGCGCTCTTTGAGGAAGAAGGCATTGTTGTAAATGCTTACACCTTCTCTGAAACAACAGAGCTTCAGGCACTTGTAACAAAGGCTGCAGGCGAAATTAAGGCCCTTTACGTTCCCTCTGACAACACAGTTGCTGCAAACGACACAGTTGTAGGCACTATCTGTAACGAAAACAAGGTACCCGTATTTACAAGCTACGGCGGTGCAGTTTGCTACGCAAGCTTGGCTATCGACTACTATGAATTAGGCAGAGAAACAGGTCTTATGGCAGCAGAAATCCTTCTTAACGGAAAGGCTGCAGCAGACTTTGAGGTTAAGACACTTGTTCCCACCGTTGTTTACAACAATGAGCTTTGCGAAGCTCTCGGTATTGAAGTTCCCGAAAACTAATAAAAACAGAGGTACAAAATGGAATTATTATTGCCTTATATAAAAGTTCTGCCCGGTGCGGTGGCAGAAGGTTTGATATGGGGACTGATGGCAATCGGTGTTTACATATCCTACAAAATACTTGACATTGCCGACCTTACGGTTGATGGGTCTATATGTACAGGTGCATGTGTGTGCGCTGTTCTGCTGGTGGCAGGTGTACCGGCGTGGGTTGCAATGCTCCTTGCGTTTTTAGCAGGCGCATTGACAGGCATATTGACGGGCGTTTTTAATACTGCATTAGGCATACCCTCAATTCTGGCAGGTATTCTTACACAGCTGATACTGTATTCGGTAAATTTGTTTATTTTAAGCGGAAAGTCGCTTCTTGCCATAAACAGGTTTGTTGACAAGCCCATGCTTCACATGAGCAATGTGCCCATGGCATGCCTGGTGGCAGGGATTGTGGTTGTTCTGACAATTATCCTTCTTAAAAAGTTCTTCTACACGGAAATAGGCCTGACACTTAAGTCCACAGGCGACAACCCCGACATGAGCCGTGCTCAGGGCGTTAACGTTAAGCTCAACAAGGTAATAGGGCTTGCAATTTCCAACGGTATTGTTGCACTTTCAGGCTCGCTTTTAGCCCAGTACAAGGGCTCTGCCAACATAAACGACGGCAGAGGCGCAATTGTTATAGGCTTAGCTGCAATATTTATTGGTTTGTCAGTGTCCTTGAAAATTAAGCCGAACTTTGTTGTGAGCCTTATAGGCGTTGTATGCGGCAGCATTGTTTATTACATTATTTATAACTATGTTATCCTTATGGGTATCAAGACAGACTACCTCAAAATGCTTTCAGCGGTAATAGTTGTGGTATTCCTGGCAACCCCCTATATAAAGAGCACTTACTTTGTTAAGAGAAAGTCCCTTAAGGCAGGAGGTGGCAGGAATGCTTAAAATCACCGATTTGCAGAAGGTGTTCAACGCAGGCACCGTAAACGAAAAGATTGCCCTTGCAGGCTTTGACCTTACCATTAACGAGGGCGACTTTGTAACGGTTATCGGCGGTAATGGTGCAGGTAAGAGCACCATGCTCAACGCCATTGCAGGCGTGTGGAAGCCCGATTTCGGCACCATTGAAATTGACGGTGTTGACGTTACCGACATGCCCGAGCATAAAAGAGCAAAGTTTATTGGCAGGGTTTTTCAGGACCCTATGAAGGGCACAGCACCCGATATGGAAATTGCCGAAAACCTTGCAATTGCAGAGCGTAGAGACCAGAAGAGAAAGCTTGTACGTGGCTGTACAAAGAAAAACCGCGAGGAGTACAAAGAGCTGCTTAAGCAGCTTAACTTAGGTCTTGAAAACCGCCTTTCCACAAAGGTGGGGCTTCTTTCCGGTGGCCAGAGGCAGGCGGTAACCCTTCTTATGGCAACCTTAAGAAAGCCGAAGATACTGCTTCTTGACGAGCATACTGCGGCACTTGACCCTAAGACTGCGGCAAAGGTTTTAGAAATTACAAACCAGCTTGTAACAAAGAACAACCTTACAACACTTATGATTACACATAACATGCACGATGCCATCGAATACGGCAACCGCCTTATTATGATGAGCGAGGGCCACGTTGTGGTTGATGTTTCGGGCGAAGAAAAGAAAAACCTTACCATAACCGAGCTTTTAGGCCTTTTTGAAAAGGCAAGCGGAAGCAAAATGACAGACGATAAGGTTATATTATCCAAATAAAAAAGGGCTCTCGGAGGAGAGCCTTTTTTATTTGGAATGCAGAGTGCAGAATGCAGAATACAGAATTGCGCTGCGCTACGGAGGGGAGAAATGAGTGCAGAATGTAAAGCTCAAAACGATGGAAAGAATTCCGCTTGCGGAATTTTACCTTAACTCTGCACTTTGCACTCTGCATTCTGCACTATATAAAAGAAAGAACACTCCACCGGGAGTGTTCTTTTGTTTTATATTTCGGGTTCGAATTCTTTTCTTATTGCAGAAAGCTTTTCTTCGGCAGCAGCTGCATCCTTTGCAACAACAGAGTAGTAGAACTTGCACTTGGGCTCTGTGCCTGAGGGGCGGATTGCAACCCAGGAGCCGTCTTCAAGAATGTACTTGAGAACGTTAGATCTGGGGAAGCCCTTAACAATCATTTCTGCAGTTGTAAAGTCCTGAATTTCCTTAACCTTTATTGAGCAAACCTCGCTCTTGGGGTTGGAACGGAGAGTTGCAAGAATGCTCTTGATTCTTTCTGCACCATCCTCGCCGGGGATTGTAAGGCTTGTGAGATAGTCCTTATAGAAGCCGAATTCAGCATAGATTTCGCAAAGTACGTCATAAAGAGACTTGCCCTGAGCCTTGTAGTAGGCAGCCGCTTCGCAAAGCATGAGAGAGGACTGAACAGCATCCTTATCACGAACAAAGGGTGCGATAAGGTAGCCGTAGCTTTCCTCGTAACCAAAGAGGAAGGGCTTGCCGTCGGAGTGCTTATGCATATGAATCTTATCACCGATAAACTTGAAGCCTGTGAGTGTTTTTTCAACGCCTACACCATACTTTTCTGCAACACGGTCGCCAAGGTCGCTTGTTACAACTGTGTTGAAGATAAGGCCGTTGGAGGGAAGTTTGCCCTTTTGTTTAAGCTGGCTTAAAATGTACTGAAGAAGCACTGCGCCACCCTGGTTGCCTGTCATGAGAACGTATTCGCCATTTTCAAGCACTGCAACACCAAGACGGTCACAGTCGGGGTCTGTTGTTATGATAATGTCGGCGCCTGTTTCCTTTGCCTTTGCAATGGCAAGCTCATAAGCCACGGGGTTTTCGGGGTTGGGGCTCTTTGTGTTTATAAATTCTGTGTTGGGCTCGCACTGCTCATACACAGGGATAACATTGTAGCCCAGGTCAGAAAGCACTCTTCTTACGGGAATGTTACCTGTGCCGTGCTGAGGTGAATAAACAATTTTTAAATCGCTCTTGTCAACGTCGGGGTTAACCTGAATTTCCTTAACAGCTTTGTAGTAAGCTTCGTCAACCTCTTCGCCGATAAACTGAATGAGTGCGCCTGCTTCCTCGGGAGTGAGGCAGGGAACGGAAAGCTCATCTTCAACTCTGTTTACGCAGATTGTAACCTTGTCGGAATATTCGGGAGTGAGCTGACAACCATGAGAGTCGTAAATTTTGTAGCCGTTATACTCCGGAGGGTTGTGGCTTGCTGTAATAACAACGCCTGCGAAGCAGTCAAGGTGACGAACAGCGAAGCTTAATTCGGGAGTGGGGCGAAGAGACTTGAAAACGTAGCTCTTAATGCCGTTTGCCGCGAACACGCCTGCCGTTGCCAACGCAAACTCGTAGCTCATGCGACGGTTGTCGTATGCGATAACAACACCACGGCGAACTGCACGGAACTCATGGTCCATAAGGTATTCTGCATAGCCCTGTGTTGCTTTTCTAACTGTGTAAATGTTAATTCTGTTTGTGCCGGCACCGATAATGCCGCGAAGGCCTGCTGTGCCGAATTCCATATCTTTATAAAAGGCATCGTGAATTTCTTCTTCGCTCATGCTGAGAAGCTCTTTTTTTGTTGCCTCGTCAATGTTTTCTGAGTTTAACCATCTTTCATAATTCTTGTTCATAGGGTACATCTCCAATTTGAAAGTCTTACTGATAAAGTCGCATTTTGTCAAAATGCCTTTGAGAGCCTATTATACAACAAAACAAAAAAAAAATCAAGAGCTTTGGGAAAATATGCTATATATATTTTTGACAAAAAGACATTGTTTATACTTTAAAAAACAGGAAGATTGCATTAAAGATGATGCAGAACACTACCCCCAGAAGAAGGGGCAGAATAATTGAAGCAACTGTCCATTTAAGGCTGCCTGTTTCTTTTTTTATGGTAAGAAGTGTTGTTGAGCAGGGCCAGTGCAAAAGCGAAAAAATAATAAAGCAAACGGCAGTTTGTGCACCCCAGCCATTGGAGGAAAGTACGCTCTGCAGTGTGGTAAGGGATGCTGCCTCTATCATTGTACCCGATTTTGTGTAGAGCATTAATGCAATGGGAAACACAATTTCGTTGGCAGGAAATGCAAGAATGAAGGAAAGAAGGGTAATTCCGTCGAGCCCTAAAAGTGTGGCGAAGGGGTTTAAAAGCTGTGTGACGGGAGAAAGCAGATTAAAGTGGTTTGTCAAATAGATAAGGGCACCTACGGGAGCAGAAACTGCCATTGCACGCAGAAGAATCTGAGGGGTGTTTTTTGTTAAGGCTGAAACAGCCACCTTAACAAAATTAACCCTGCGGAAAGAAGGCAACTCTAAAACAAATGGCTCGCTTTCACCCTTTAAAACAGTTTTTGAAAGAAGGTAGGAAGCAAGGAGGGTTACAAAAAAGGAAAAAACCAGGGCAAGAGCCATATACAAAGCGGTGAGAAGACCGTTTCCTTGAGAAAGGAATATGCTTACAGAGGCAATTATGGCGCCAAAGCGACCATTGCAGGGGGTTATGGAGTTGGTTAAAATTGCAATGAGCCTCTCTCGCTTTGAGGCTATTATGGCGCTGTTGGTAACGCCTACGCAGTTGCAGCCGAGGCCCATGCAGGTGGTTAACGCCTGCTTGCCGCAGCTGCCGCAATACTTGAAGGCGGTGTCCAGGTTAAAGGCAATGCGGGGCAGAATGCCGCCCTCCTCCAAAAGGGCGAAAAGCGGAAAAAAGATTGCCATTGGCGGCAGCATTACAGCCACAACCGTTGAGGTGGTGGAATATACCCCCTCAATGAGCACGCCTGAAAGAAGGTGTGGCATATTAAGCTGCCCGAGAAGAGCAATGAGGGGAGCTTTTAAAAACGCAAAAAACTGCGACAATAGCATGGAGGGGTAGTTTGAGGCTGCCACCGTAAGGTAGAGAATGGCAAAAAGAAGTAAAAGCATTGCAGGAATGCCCAGAAATGGCGAGGAAAAGATGCGGTCAAGAACCCTTTTTTTGCTTTTGTTTTCTTTTTTTGTGCAAAGGTTCTCTATTTTTGTGGCGAGAGAAGCGGTATGCAGTGCCATTTCGACCTTTAAGGGAAGATTTGCTTCTGAAAGGCACAGGCGAAGAAGGGTTTCCGGGCGGTCGTAGGAAAAGGCGGAAAGGGCGTTTTCTGTGCTTGGGGGATAAAGGGGCGTGAAAACCGTCCCCGGACAGCTTCCGTTTATAATGCTTTCGGCAACACTCATAACAAGCCGGGCGCAGCTTTTTTTGCGTGCCGTTGAAAAAACTACCGGTATGCCTAAAATAAAGCTCAGCTTATTTATGTCGATTGTTATGTGTTGTTTTTCGGCTTCGTCTGATAGGTTTACAAAAAGCATACAACGCTTTGTTAGTTCCAGTATGCGCAATGTGAGGGCAAGCGAGCGTTGAAGAGCGGTGGCATCGGCTACTATTATTAAGCAGTCGTAGTTGTTTGAGGCAATTGATTTGAATGCGGCAAGCTCTTCTGCTGAGGGGCTTGTTAAAGAGGAAATGCCCGGAATGTCTTCTATTAAGTAGGTGGTTTTGTTATGTACCCCGTATCCTTGCGATACGGAGACTGTCTTTCCGCTCCAGTTGCCTGTGTGAACCTTTTTGCCTGTAAGAAGATTGAAAAGTGTGCTTTTTCCTACGTTTGGGTTACCTGCAAGAACAATTTTGCCTGAATGGGGCTTGTTTTGCATAATTACACCTCCGTAAAGTTAACTTCTATACAATCGGCATCCTCATTCCGAAGGGCAATGGTGGTGCCCGAAAAAAGGTATGCCTTCATTTTGCCTGACAGATTGCAGAAAAGACACTCTATGGGAGAAGAGGGCGACATTCCCATATCTGTAAGCCTTAAAAATAAAGAATGAGGATTATTCAAGCGAGAAAGGGTGGCTTTTTCTCCCACGTTGAGCTTGGAAAGCTTCATAGGTTTTCCTCCATTCTCATGGTTAATATATGCACAAGGGGAAGGATATGTGCGTGTGCATGATGTGCAAGCACATAATGAATAATGAAGCCGCTATGCTGATGAATATTGAATAATGAAAAATTAATGAAGAAAATCGCCTGCAGCGATTTTCAACCAAAATTATTCATCCTTCATTAGGGGAAGGATATGTGCGTGTGCATGATGTGCAAGCACATAATGAATAATGAAGCCGCTATGCTGATGAATATTGAATAATTAAAAA
>JAFQLL010000039.1 GCA_017414645.1 Clostridia bacterium
AACGTCCAACACGTATGTATTACCATCGCCCACCATGGAATAAATCTGATACCAGCCGTCGCCTGCATCAACTATTTTCCAGTTGTTGTAACTGCCGCCGGGGTAGGATGCGCCCCACTGCTGAACGTTTGTGCCGTCGGCAGCTGCGCCGCCTGTTACATCAAGGTAAAGGTTTGAGTTTACGTTTCTGAACATGTAAACTGCACTGTCAATAACCTCAGTTTCAACCGCATCAGCTTCTCGTGCATATTCCACTTTTGTAAAGGGAGTTGCAGGTGCAAGGTAGTTGAGTGTATTGCCGCTCGAATCTGTTGCCAAAGCCGCAGAGCCTATATAGTAGCTCTGGTGCGGAGGCTGATTGTAGCCCACATTCTGCCATGCAATCGCCATACGGTACTGACAGTCATGCATAAGGGTTGTAAGGCGGTAGCTTGTGGGAATAGTCGAAGTTAAAATTCTTAAGTAAGGTGTTTCGCCCTCACCTGTGCCTGTCGGCATAATGATTTCTTCTCTCCAGTCGCCCCAAAGGTCAGCTACAAGAGCCGGGTTCTGCTTTGAGCCATTAATTGATGCGCCGGGCATATAGCCGTTGCCGTCATTATAAAATCTGAGTGTCCAGCCATTTGTCGCATCATACTTTGCCAGCTGGTTATCGTCAAGCATTTCTCGGCTTAAATCGCCGTCCCAATATACTAAGAAGTTTGTCATCATACGGGAGGAAGTTGACGGTCTTGCAGCAACCGTTGCACCTGTTAAGTCAAAGCTTTCACCATGAGAGCTACTCCAGCCTATTGAAAGTGCATTGGGATGAGTTTTTGCATATTCATCGTCAACATTTGCCATAACGCCACGGCCTGTATCGCCGCCTGCACCAACACCGAAAATATTTTTGCCTGTTGATGCAACACGGAAGTCAGCCGCATTATTTGCGTAGCCTGTACTGGACTCCTTAACAGAGAACACTTCCTGCACACCGTCATTATTAAAGTCGCTTACATGCATTGCGTCGCCGTGCCATAAGCGTGTATTACCTATTACTTTTCCGTTATCATCAAGCACTGCGGAGCCGTAAACGATTTCGTCCTTGCCGTCGTTATCAACATCGGCAACGGAAAGGTTGTGGTTACCCTGACCGTGAATAGTTGATGAGCTGTTATTTGTTCCGTCATGCTCCCATACGAGAGTAAGGTCACTTCCGTCCCACTTGTATGCTCTTACTATTGCCTTTGCATAATATCCGCGGCATTCAATAAAGTGGGGGTTTACGCCGTCAATATAAGCAACTGCCGCAAGATAACGCTCACTTCTGTTGTAGTAGTTGTCACCCCAGGAGTTAACGTCGCCTAAGGGAATACCACTTGTTGTTTTTAAAGCTCTGCCTGTTTCGCCGTCAAAAATTGTAATATATTCACCGCCGGACGCCTGAACGCCACGACTGTTCAGATATACGGCAGAATTATCGGCATTTCTTATTGCAGATGTATCGCCAACCTCTGTTACATATCTTCCCGTGCCGTCCTTACTGCCCGGTGCAGTTTTCATGGCAATTTCACTCTTGCCGTCATTGTCAAAGTCATAAACTATAAACTGGGTATAGTGTGCACCTGCACAAATGTTTTTGCCTAAATCTATACGCCATTTATAGCCACCGTTGTTTTCACTTATTTCGTAAGCATCAATATATACATTACCTGTATATCCGCCTGATGCCGAGTCCTTTGCATCGGAGGGGGTCCATTTTAAGATAAATTCATAATCACCGTCGCCGTCAATATCGCCAAGTGATGCATCGTTTGCGCCGCCGTTGCCGTAATATGTGCTTGTTCCACCACCATAGTTTGTCACATTAGCAGGACGAGAGAGCGGGATATCAACATAGCTGAAGGAATTAGGACGGCTTGTGCCGTTACCCGCAAGACTATTTCGTGCTGTCTTGTTGTGCACTGAAAATGCCGTCACGCCCTCTTCAGCCGAAACCACATCCGGAGAAGAGCCTGCCTTTACAACCTTGTACACATCAGTTTCCGTACCGGCTGTATCAGTGTAGTTTGTGGCATCATGAACGCCTGTTGTGTAAATTTTTTCATCATTACGGTAAATATCAAATGCCTGATTGGAAAGGCTTTCGTCGCCCAACAGTCTCCATGATAAATACACACCGCCTGTAACGCCATTTTGCGCAGACGCGTAGGTCCTGACCGCAATAAGACCGCGGTTCAATCTTTCCATTATCCTCGAGTTAGTCTGATACTGAGGTTCCTTTGCGCTCGCAACAACACCGGGCATATAAATCTGCATGCCAAACACCATTGTTAACGCAACCAGCAAGCTGGTAAGTCTCTTTTTCATTTTCAATCTCCTCCTTTTATAATTTGTGACGGATATTACACTCTTTCTGCTTTTCTTTTTGTGCAATATCACTAAATTCAGTTTTCATTCTATCATATTTGAAAAATAGCAACATTGATTTTTGTTGTTATTTTATTTATATTTGTTGCAAATTTTTACCAAATTAAAAAGACCTCGGCAAATGAAGTAATATAAAAATGGTAGACACTAAAAAGTGTCTACCATTTTTATATTATTACTTTAAACTGAAATGTTTCTTTTTTATCGGTCATATATATAAAGAACGCCAAGTGTTCCGGGACCGCAATGGCTTGTTATAACACTGCCTGCCCTTGTAACAAGAATTTCATCGAAATAGTTGAGCTCCTGAAGCTGTGCTTTTACCTCTTCAATAATTTCATCGTCACAGCCGGAATGAGTGATGAACACTCTGTCCTTCTTAGCCTTCAACAAGTCTTCAGTCATATCTTCCACATAGTGCTTTATAACCTTATTCATTCTGCCGCGGTACTTTTTACCCGGTTGCATTTTGCCCTCAACAACGCTTATGTAAGGGTGAAGCCCCAGTGTGCCGCCAACCATTGCCGCTAAGCCGCTGCAGCGACCGCCACGGTGAAGATATGTAAGGGTATCAACAACAAAGCTTGCTCTTACCGAAGCGCGCATTGCTTCAATTTTTTCCACAATTTCAGCTGCTGCCATACCCTCTTTGGCCATAATTGCAGCTTCAATTACCATAAGCCCTATACCTGTTGACAGATTTTCCGAATTTATAACAAAAACCTTGTCTTCCTTTTCAATGGCTCTTGCTGCAAGCCTCATTACATTTGCGCAGGATGACATGGCCTCGGAAATGCAGAAGCATACAACCTCTTCAGCCTCACCAAGTGCCTTTTCAAGGCATTCTTCCGCTTCCATAGGCGAAAGTGTTGAGGTTTTTGGTGTTTCCTTTGTTTTGTCTGACCATGCATAAATTTCATCGGGCGTAATGTCAACACCGTCAGAATATTGCTCCTCGCCCAAATGAATGTGAAGCGGGAAGGTGGAAATATTATATCTGTCAAGAATTTCACGGGATAAATCACAGGTACTGTCTGAAATAACAGCAACTTTTCTCATGTGCTCATAACCTTTCTTTTTCTTAGTTTGTATCTATTATAACATAAAACATGTACAAATGCGACATTTTTTCAAAATTATTTGTAAATTTATATATAAGGTTTCAAAAGGTCCCATATTGCATTGTTTTTAATATGCTGATATAATTAAATTAATCAGATGAAAGGTGGCAAAAATATGGAAACAGATAAAATAATACAGAACTCCAGGCTTTTATCCCGTGCATTGTCCGAAACACACCTTGACGAAAAATTGGCATTCAAGCTCGCAACAGCAATTTGTACGTACGCTGAAAAAAACACTATAACCGATGAGGATTTACGTGCCATAGCATTTTTCGAAGCCTTAAGGGGAAGCATAACCGCAGACAACGTGCACCATGCCGCTTTCGCAATCATTAACGGCATCGACAACATGGAAGGCACATGGAATTTGCTTTTGGAAAAAGGCTTTACGAAAGACGAAGTCGAAAACTATTTTAAAAAGTGTTCCGATGCATTTTCCCTCAATAGCGAAAAGATTAACGCCGTTTACGACTACTTTGTTTCTGTAGGTCTGGCGAAGGAAGAAATTCTTCAGCTTTTGTTAAAAGCAGCTCCCCTTCATACAGAAGCAGTTAAAGAGCTTTCTGAGAGTGTGCTTAAGCGCTATGACAAAGAGCTTCTGGTCAATTTAGGAAAGGGCTTCTTGTTCCACCCCTATTACACCGACCCACAAGAAGCTATAGAAACAGTCTACAACCTTTTCGGACCCACGCTCAGCCGCCAGCTTTTAGAAAATGAAGAGTACTTCCTTTATGATTATAAGGAAGCCTCCCATCAGAAGGATTTGAGCATGTCGCACCCCGATGCTCTGGCAGTAATTGAAAAATATAAGGCTATGCTTTAAGAACAAAGTGTCTCCGACACTCTCTGACGATAGTTGCAATTAAAGTAAACAGAGGAGAAAACACTTTGTAATGCCATATGCGTTTTCCGAGCCTCGCGAGGAAATTCTCGCATGGCAATAAAATCAAATTTATTTTTTGCCTTATAGGAAATACGCAATTTCCTATAAGGCAAAAAAACTCCCGAAAAATCGGGAGTTTTTTATTACTTAATTAAAGTTGCTGCATCAAATGTAAGGGTATATGTGCCGTCAGAATTAGCTGTAACAGTAACCAATGTTTTAATTGCCGAGTTATTGTTATTAATTCTCACATATTCTGTGGCAATATCAGTATTGATAACTGCCTGCCCAACAGGTGTAAGCTTTATTGTGTAGGTTGTTCCGTCAACCTTTGCGTCGCTTACCTCGAAGAATGCGCCATCGCCTGTATAGGCACCCTTTGTGCCTGTATAAGCGCTGAGCCCTTCTGTTGAGAAGCTAAGACGTATACCTGTCTGGTTAACGTAGGCATTAAGCACTGCCAGTAATTCTTCCGACAATTCGTCGTATTTTCCATTTTCGTCTTCGCTTTCGCCGTAGCTGCCGTCAAAGCCTTTTGCTAAAAGACCACGTGCAATTTGATACACGCTCCTTGTAACGCTGTCACCCGTGAAGGTTTGTCCGTCAACGGTAATATATGCAGTTGCCGTGAAGCTACGGTTAAAGTTACTTTCAGCAAGGTTTGTAATAGCCGAGGTATAAACCTCGCCCTCCTTCTGCCATTTTGTCGCTTCGATATCAACAGCCTCAGCATCGCTTCCTTCAGCTGTTATCTTAACACCAAACTGTGCACCCGGAATGCTTGCAAGCGAATCAGTATAGTCAACAGTTGTTATAAATCTTAAACCGCTGCCTTCGCCAATCTTGCCTGTAGCTTCGTCAACGCCGTCACCAACTCTTACCTGTGCGCCATCTACCATTTCAACGCCAGCCTTAGCAGGAGCGTACTCGCCATCTGCCAGACTAAGCGCCTGAGTTCTGCCATCTGTTACAGCATAAACCTTGCTGCCGTCCGTAAAGGCTACAATGCCTTCAGCCTGAGAATACATTTTTACAGTGTCGCCCTTTGCAACTGTGAAGCCCTCGGCCGCCTGCGTCATAACAGAGCCGTTCTTTGTAACCTTATCTGCACCTGAAACTGTAACAGTCTTGCCGCCCGACACAATGCTCAGGTAGCTTGCCAAACCTTCATACGCGCCGCCTGCCACACAGGATTCTCTTTCGGCAATATACGCCGCGCCCCAGCCTGCATTGAGCCTTATGGTAAGTGTTTCAAGCTTTAATTCCTTTGCTTTCTTCATAGGTTCTGTTATGTCAAGTGTAACATAATCCGATACGTATGCATAGCTCGGGGTAAATATAGCTTCATTAAAGCCCTCTAACAAAGGTGCTGTTGCCGATGTGTAGCTACCCAGTTCGCCTGCTGCAACCCAGCTCGAATCGTTAACTGCATAGCCTGCGAGACGGATAGACTTATTGTTGTTTGAGAAGGTGTTTCCATGCCAGCTTGTAACGTAGAAGTTAGCATAAACCATTTCACCCTCCCCTGCATCAACAACAGGGAACTGGAAGAAACCAACTCTTGTGCTGCCTAAGGTTGAAGGTGTTGCTGTTGCAATTGCATTGCCGTCAGCATCTTCAATGGGGCCGCGGTCGTCACCCCCTGCCGATGCCACAAACACGTGGTATGTGGGGTAGGCTTTGTTTATACCCTTAACCTGACCGCCCTCAACGTAAGCATCTTCAAGCACGGCGTATTTGTTTTCCACAGGGTAAACCGTAACGGTTTTTTCACCTGTAACAGTTGTTTCGGGAATGGAATAAATTGCCGCTGTGCCATCCTCTGATGCGTAGTAGGTTTCTGTTGCACTTATTGTGTATGCCATATTTTCGTTTGCGTTACACTGCACCAATTTAACGGTTTCGCCCTTTTCGTTCACAAAGTTAACGTCCACCAGGGGTGCTGCACAAACTTTGATATTTTTAAGTGTCAAGCCGCCATCTGCAACGTTGTTACCGCGAAGGTTAATTGTGTTAATAGCATCGGGCGACTGCTCCTTACGGAAGGTTTTATTGAGCACCGAATACTTTGTGCCGTCACTTGCAGTTGCGTAAACGCTGAATGTGTCTGTCACAGGGTCAGCCTCAACTAAAATTCTGAATGTGTCCCCTGCTTTAACAGAGCTCTTAATGGTTGTACCACCGTCGCTTGTACCCTTGTTGTTACCGCCTGTAACCTTTAAGTTACCGCCGTTAGGGGAAATATTAAATGCACCATCGCCCCACTTTTTACCGTTGTAACCAAAGTTTGCGCCTGTATCGCTTACGGCATTTATAACCATATCAAACTCAATACGGAAGAATGCGTACATATCCTCAGTAAAGGTAATGTTATTATCAGCCTTACCCTTAGAGGTTGTTTCGGGAAGCTCAAAGCTTAAGGGGTATACGGTAACAGTAGCCTCAGCTTTTTTACTTGTTTCGTTACAGGTACCGTAGATAACGTTTTCACCGGGCACAAGAGAATCAAGGTCCCACTCAGAAATTGTAACAGTTGTGCTTACGCCCTCTGCGGTTATTGCATCAAGGGTTGTGGGCAGAATAGGTGTGTTGCCCTCAATAACAGCCGCTGTTACTTCTTCAATGGTTGCAACATCGTCAAGTGTGTAGGAAATTGTAACCTCGCCTGTTGCTGCAGTTGGTGTATAGGATGCAGCATTTGTGCCGTCGCGCTTATACATAACGCCCTCGTATTCCACGGTTTCGGCACCATAGCCCGAAAGGTCGATTGGGCTTCCTATGTTTGCACTTACCAGTACCGAGGGTAAAATTTCCACCCCGTTTGCCACAAACTTAATGGTTGTGGCATTTGTCATGTCAAAGGTAATTTTTGTAGAATCGGGAGCATCAATCTTGCTGCCGCCTACGTACAAATCGTAGGTGCCTACCCTGTCGCCCTCTGCCATGTTAAATTCATACACTGCTGCATTGCCCGTAACCTTTTTCTGGGCAACGTGCCTTACCTTGGAGTCGTCGGCAGTAACAATGCTTTCGCCCTCTTTAATAACAAGAAGGGTTGACTGCTGTGCTTCCTCGGGAGAGCCGTACACAACTGTTACATGAACGGTTCTGCCACTATCCATGCCAACGCCTGCAACAAGCATGTCGATTGTTGCTGCGCTTGAGTTAATTGCCATTGCAAAAACTATAGCAAGGCAGATTATAATTGAAAATATTTTTTTCATTATTCATCCACCTCCTATTAATACTGGAAGGAACGGAACCACTGAAGGCTCAGACCAATTCCGTATTCACTGGGTGCAGATGATTCCCAACCGCCTACGCCGTTGTTAATTATAAGCACCATACCGCCCTGTGAGTTCTGATAGTTTACAATGTCGCCTGTATAACGCACAAAGCACTGTCCGTCAATATACATGTCCATGTAATTATAGCCCCAATCAAGAGCATATGTATGATATTCCGTTCTGATATTGCTTGTTGAATACCATGCGCCCTGAGCACTGCCTGACCAGTGCATGTTTGTGAACCAGCCGTGTGCACCTGCGCTACCCGAGGAGGAAAGATATTCGAAAATATCTGTTTCGGGCGGCCATGCGTTAGCACCGCTAAGCCAGAATGCTGTCCAGTAGCCGTAACCGCAGTTTGGCTGCTTAAAGGAGCCCTCCATATAGCTTTGGCGCCAGAACTTATTACTTCCGTAGGAATCCTTAAGTCCGAGAACGCCTACATAAGCCTTGTATTTCTTCCAGCCGCCTTCACCAAAGCCGTAACTGTCAAGGTCAATACCTGTGTCGCCGTCATCGTCCTTTGGCCAGTCGTTATCACCGATTTTGTTTGCCTTAAGGGTAATGTTACCGCCACTGAAGCTGAGAGCACTTTCTCTTGCAAGGCCATAGTGGTTATGATGGTCGCCCCAGGGGTACTGAGCAATCCACTTACTCTTATCAAGGCTTGTGCCGTTAAAGTTATCGCTGACTCTTGTGTTAGAGGCTTCGCTTCTTAAATAGAACACAGTTCTGTTTCTTTCAAAGCGCCTCCACACAACAGTCTTGCCCGAGTTGTTATATAAATATCTCTGCGGGTCACGGTAGGATGCATAGGAAACAGTGCTCTTTCCAAAGCCGTTGGGGTCGGTATTACCGTCCTGCTTGTAGAAGGTTGCATTTGCCTTAAAGCGTGCTGTGTTGGAATAAGGCTGCACCTGTACAGCGTTATCCGTGCCGGGAACAATTGTTAAGAAGTAGCCCGGGCGGTTCATAACCTCAAAGGATACACCATCACTATCCATAAGGCCTGTTCTTTCAACAAAGCGTGTGTATCTGGGGTCCTGCTTTTCGTTAAAGTCGCTTATTTCGTTACCCTGATGGTGAAGCATGTTACCTGTGCCGTGGCTTGCCTGCAAACGAACAATACCATGCACCGCTTCCTTTGTGTTTTTAGTGCTTCCAAGGTCTGTAACCATAATGTCGCCAACATAAATATCGCCTGTGCTGCCGATACCTGTGTTGAAGGAAAGTGTGTCGAGCCGTCTTGATGCCCAGCTTTCAACACTTGTGGAAATGCCCTTTGTTCTCACCTGGCTGTTAACGCCATCGTCAATTGTTAAGTCGTAGGAATATTTTGTGGGGTTAACCACCATGGATACGTGCCATGGGTTACCCTTTGTAAGAGCTGTTATGCCGCCCACAACAGTTTCGTAGTCGCCCTTGTTAAAGCCGTTACCACCATAGCGGTTAAGCTGCAGGTTGTTGCTGTCAACGCTTGATGGCATAAACCTCAGCTGTGCACCGTAGCAGTTAACGTCTTCTCTGCCACTGCCTAAGCTGAAGCCGCCATAGTCGCCTGCATCGGGAGCATAAAGGGTAAAGTCAATCTGGTAAGCATTTGCGTTATTAGGTATGGGAATTTTTACAAATGCCTGTACACCGCCTGCACCGTTAGTTGCATCGGTAACTCTGCCAACGCCGTCGTAAAGGTGAAGAGCGTCGCCTATAATGCCTGAAGCGTTGGGTGCCTCGGTAAGCTCAGCATAAAGCTTGTTACCCAGTGAGCCCTCATATGCCACACCATCAACTGTCATATCGTCGGAAAGGTTTACAAATGTCATTTCGCCGTTGTTAGCATCTGTCATGTCAATGTTGCCAAGAACTGTTTCTGTAACAGAAGTGCTTTCTGCAGCATAGTGAGAAACAACAACATCGTCAACATACATTTCGCAATTGCTGCCTGCGCCTGTGTTAAACACAAGCCACTTTGCCTCTAAGCCGCTCCATGCGGAAATACGTGCATATTCAATATCGTTATAGTTAAAGTACACAGGCTTTGTTTCAATGCTGAAGCCGTCTGTAACGGTAATGTCAGCTCTTCGTGCAGTTGGGTCAACGTCCATGGAAACAGTAAGCACGCTGTCCTTCTGGAAAACAGTGTCCATAAAGTTTATCATTGAGCCTTCATTGAAATAGTTTGAAATAAGCCTCTTTAATACAATACCGTCGTCGGTGTTATCCATTCTTATCTGGATAGCCGCATAGTGGCTTAAATCGTTACCGCCACTTACCATTTCATCTGTAAGAGAGAAGCCTGACCAGTAGCCGCTGTTCTCCTCACCTGTAGAAAGCACGGATGGGAAATACAGCTTAAAGGAAAGGTTGTAGCGGCCTCTGTCTGCAGCTGTAGTGTAGCGCTTTGCAACCAGCATGCCACCTGCGCCATCCGTTTCGCTTGTTGTTCTGCCAACGTTATCATACAGGTGAAGTGCGCCCTCTGCCACGCCGTAGCCTGCCTCGGCAGGAAGGTTATTAACCTCGGCATAAAGCTTGTCACCTAAAGAAGGTGTATAGCTTGAATAGTTTCTTTCGTCCATGCTCGTTGCAATCCAGCCGCCTGCAACAGAGTTATTTGCTGTTGTGGGAAGGAGTGTGCCTGCAGCATCGTCAAAGCCGAAGGTCTCTTTCATTTCGGGCTCATCGTAGCCTATAAGTGTACCAAAGGCTTCAATTTCGGCAATTGTAACCCAGTTATTGCTGTCGGGTTCAACGCGTTCAACAATGTTAACTCTTACATATTCACCAATGGTTTCTTCCACTTCAAAGTACTGAACCTCGTTTGTAAGAGCACTTACAGTTTCGCCTAAAACCTCGGTGTAGTTTCTGCCGTCCTGGCTTGTTAAAACAGTGAACACGTATTGACGTGTGCTGCCTGAGCCAAAGGCAATACCCACCTTGTTAATGGAATATTCAGCTTCAAGAAAAGCTGTTACAGAATGCTGCTCGTCGCGTGTAACACCCTTTGCCGACCAGTAGGTTGATAAGTCATCATCGGCAATAGCTGTTACTCTGTGCTCACCCTCAGCCTCGCTGGAAGCGAAAACCATATCCTCTGTAATTTCAATTTCGTCAACGTTTATAACGCCTTCTTCTGCTTCTGTAGAAATTACGCTGTCGCACACAGGGTTCATTGTGTCGTTAAGCCAGAAATGCATCATTGCATATTCCCCTGCATCGCCGTCATAATCCTGGTACAATGTAACCTTCTTTTTTGTACCTACACCTGAGCCTACAGCAATTTTTTCTTTTTGCATGTCGTAGGTTTTAAAGGTGTTGCTGAAAACCGACTTATAAACGGTAACATAACCGCTTGTGTCTGATTGGTTTGTAATTTCAACAACGCATCTTAATGTGTTGCCGTCAGTAATGCTTGTTACCTCTGCTGTAGCGTCAAACTCCTCGGCAAAAACAGCCGCAGGAAGAGCCGAAAGCATAAGGATAACAGACAGCATTACTGCCAATGCCCTTTTCATTTTCATGTTTAATTCCCTCCATAAATATATACCTGATTTTATTTTATCACGTTACAATTTTCATGTCAACCAAGGCATTTTTTGTTGGTACACTTGTACAATACGGCATGCATATTTTTGGCAAAAATGACCATTGTTTTTCCTTTTTCAGCAAAGGAGCTTTTCAAATCTTTTATAAAGTCTTTCCGTGAACAAAGTGTCTCCGACACTCTCTGACGATAGTTGCAATTAAAGTAAACAGAGGAGAAAACACTTTGTAATGCCTTTGTAGCTTTTCCGAGTCTTGCGAGGAAATTCTCGCACGGCAATAATATAAAATTTATTTTTTG
>JAFQLL010000040.1 GCA_017414645.1 Clostridia bacterium
AGAACAAAGTGTCTCCGACACTCTCTGACGATAGTTGCAATTAAAGTAAACAGAGGAGAAAACACTTTGTAATGCCTTTGTAGCGTTTTCCGAGTCTTGCGAGGAAATTCTCGCACGGCAATAATATAAAATTTATTTTTTACCTTATAGGAAATGCGCAATTTCCTATAAGGTAAAAAAGTCTCTGCTTGGTGCAGAGACTTTTTCTTAATTTTGTTAAAATAACTATTTACAATTAGGATATTTTAGTTTATAATAATTGTGTATCTCTATATGATAGGGACATGTGTCGAAAGACATCCTTTAAAATATTTTAGGCGCAAGCCTTTGAAGATGAAAGGAAGGAAACTTTATGAAAAAGGTTTTAAGTATCCTTGTTGTGATTTGCGTTATGCTCTCCTGCATGAGCACAGCTTTTGCAGCAGATTATTCTCTTGCAATCAACAACAACGTAGCACTCATGGTTGGTAGCACCAACGCAATTGCATGGAACAACATCGTTCAGACTGTTGCTCCCGTTGAAGAAAATGGTGTAATGCTCGCTCCTGTTGGTTTTGTAACAGTGGGCTTTAACGGTACTGTTGAAGAATACAACGGCATTACTGTAGTTAAGCTCGGCAACAGACTTGCAGCTATGAGAGAAGGCAATAGAGATGTTGTTGTTGACGGTAGAGTATATTACCCCGCTGTTGCTCCCAAGGTAGTAAACGGTGCACTTATGCTTCCTGTTGATTTCCTTGGCGAAACAGTTCTTGGTAAAAATGTTTATTACGATCCTGACACAAAGGTAGCAGTTATTTCTCACAGAAAGTGCCTCTCCTCTCGTGATAAGGAAGTTATTTCCACAATTGCAGGCGCTATTACATCTGCATCTCTTCCCGAAATTTCTATCAAAGCTCCCGTAGTTGAAGAAGTTGGCGGAGCAATGGGTGGCTTCAATGCTGAAACAGGTAAGCTCACTTTTGCAAGTGTTTATGCTGACCAGGAGCCCGAACCCGAAAACAACGGCATGTGCATGATCGATGGTAACATCGGCACACGTTGGGCAAGCCAGAACGCAGCAAGCGCAACACTTGACCTTGGCGCTGTAAAGCCTGTTACTCATGTAAGAGTTGCAGTTTGGAAGCCCAATGAAAGAAGCACAAACTATTCTATCGAAGTTTCCGCAGACGGCAGAAGCTACAGAAAGGTTCATGACGGCGGTTCTTCCGGCGCTACATACGATTCCTACGATGTAAACGATTCGATCCGTTACGTGCGTATCAATACAAATGGTACATCCGCAGGCGCATGGGCAAGTATCCTTGAGCTTGAAGCATGGAACGGTACAGCAGTTTCCGTACCCACAACAGGTACAGGCGGTGCAGCAGGTACTGTTGTAGCAGCGCCCTCCGGCACAAAGGTTACACTTTCCACATCTATGCTTACAGCAAGCCAGACACCTGAAGCTGAAAACCATGCAGGCAACCTTGTTGACGGCAACAAGATGACAGTATGGGCTTCTCAGGGTGATGCATCCGTTACAATCAACCTTGGCAGCGCAAAGACAGTTTCTACTGTTGGTGTTGCAATGAAGATGTACGAAGATGACAGAACTATTCCTTACGATATCGAAATTTCCTCTAACGGAACAAGCTATACACAGGTATGGACAGGTTCCAGCGATTCAATGACAGATACAACAAAGTATGTTTCCGTTGGTAGTGGTGCTCAGTACGTTCGTATCACAGCTCATGGTAACACAATTTCCGGTTGGAACTCTATTGCAGAAGTTGAAGTTTACTCTTCCGGTGCTGCAACAGGTACAACCACTACAACTACTACAACAACTACTACAGCGGGCACAGGCAGTGTTATAGGTTCTGCTACAGGCACAAAGGTTGCACTTTCTGCTTCCATGCTTACAGCAAGCCAGACACCTGAAGCTGAAAACCATGCAGGTAACCTTGTTGACGGCAACAAGATGACAGTATGGGCTTCTCAGAACGAAGCTTTCGTAGTTATCGACCTTGGATCTGCTAAGTCTCTTTCTTGTATCGGTGTTGCAATGAAGATGTATGACGATACACGTACAATCCCCTACAAGATTGAAGTTTCCGCAGACGGCGTGTCCTACTCTGAAGTATGGTCCGGCGACAGCGAACCTCAGACAGATACAACAAAGTACGTTTCCACATCTGCAAGCGCAAGATACATTAAGGTTACAGCATACGGTAACACAGTTTCCGGCTGGAATAGTATCGGTGAAATCGAAGTATATTCTAAGTAATATAAAATGGCGACCATTAGGTCGCCATTTTTATTGCTTTGTAGTGCAAAGTGCAAAATGCAGAATGCAGAATTGGCAAAGCCCGTAAGCATATGCTTACGGGCTTTGCCTTTGGGGATGTTCAACTGTGTCGCATCAGCTGTGTAGCAACGTAAAGTCAGAGAATTGACTTATGTTAGAAATTATAACATATATTTATAACATAAGTCAAGTTATAATTTTCTTGAGGTGATTAATTTGGATGAAAAATTGATAATCAAAAAGAAATCTCTCAAGGGAGAAGACGGTTTTAAAACCTTTTCAATACGTGTAAGCGATGAAACCGTACAAAAATTAAATGTATTGGCGGAGGAGACAAATCGTTCTCGAAATGAATTAATCAATATTTTGTTAGAATACGCAATAGACAACTGTAAAGTAATGTAATTAAAAATATTCAGCGTTCAGCACTCTGCATTTAATAATGTCTGCGGACCGCCAAGGATGTCGGTCCCTACAATAAACCTACGGTTTGCCATTAATTTTCCGCTGTAGCGTCAGCGTAACTCTGCACTCTGCACTCTGCATTCTGCACTACAAAGAAAAAAGATAGCTGATTAATCAGCTATCTTTATTTCTTTGTATACGTCTTGTTTTCTCATTCCGCGGTCCTTTGCAACCTGCTTTATGGCATCCTTCTCGGAAAGTCCCTGTGAAATGTGGTAGTTGAAGTGCTCTTCAATGCTCATCTGCTCCCAAGATGCCTTTTCCTCGCTGGCAAGCTCTTCTTCGCTTTTTCCCTCAACAATAAGAACAAACTCACCTTTTGGAAGTGTGTTTTCGTAGTATTTTACAGCATCTTCAAGTGTAAGGCGAATGAATTCCTCGTGAATTTTTGTAAGCTCATGGCAAAGGGTAATTTTTCGATTGCCCCAATATTTATACATGTCCTCCAAGGTTGCCTGAAGCTTGTGGGGTGCCTCGTAAAAAATCATTGTACGGGTTTCGTTTTTGAGGCGCTCAAAAAGCTCAATGCGGTTTTTTCTGTTTGTTGAAATGAAGCCTTCAAAAACAAATTTAATTGTGGAAAGTCCGCTTGAAATAAGTGCTGTTACTGCCGCTACAGGGCCCGGTACAGGGACAACGGTAATTCCTGCCTCAATGCAAAGCTTTACTAAATCTTCTCCCGGGTCGCATATGGCAGGTGTGCCTGCATCGGAAACAAGCGCAACATTGCAGCCATCCGCAAGCTTTTGCACAAGATAAGGGCCTTTTTCTGCTTTGTTGTGCTCATAATAGCTTGTCAGTGGCTTTTCAATACCTAAATGATTTAAAAGGGTGAGCGTTCTGCGGGTATCCTCTGCGGCAATAAGGTCAACTTCCTTTAAAATGCGTACACAGCGGTATGTGATATCCTCCAGATTGCCGATGGGTGTTGCACAAAGATATAATGTTCCTGGCATAAAAGTATCCTTCCTTTCAGGCTCCTTTGTGATAAGAAGCTGTCGCCAAGGGCGATAGATGTGGGGTTTAAATAAGTTCATCTGTAATTTGCTGTATGTAATTGCCCTCATCGTCGTACATACACACAGGGGCTGTTACTTTAAGCTGAACCTTGCCGTAAAGGGAGCCTTCTATAAGTATAAGGTTCGGTGCGCTTTTACTGTCTGGCTGCACCATGGAAAGGCGCTTAGGTTCGATTGAATATTTGCGGAAAGCTGTTATAACGTCGCAGAGGCGGTCTGCTCGGTGCACCATAAACAGCTTGCCGTGCTGCTTTAACATGTCGGCTGCTATACGTACAACATCATCAAGAGTGCAATGCACCTCGTGGCGTGCTACCGCAAGATAGTCGTTGGGGTTAACAAGGCCGCCGCCCTTGTTCATGTAGGGAGGGTTGCAGGTTACGGCATCGAACTGCCTTTTTCCGTAAATTTCAACACAGTCCTTCAAATCTGCATTTTTAACCCTTATTTTATCCTCTAAGCCGTTTAGTTCCATTGTGCGACTTGCCATAGAGGCAACAGTGGGCATTATTTCAACAGCGTCGATGCTTTCAAGGTTGTTTTTTGCCCAGCACAAAACAGGAATAATGCCCGTACCTGTGCATAGGTCAAGAACGCGCGAACCTTTTTTGAAGGTTGCAAACTTAGAAAGCAGAACGGCATCGCTTCCAAAGCAGAAGCCGTCCTTGGTCTGAATAATTTTGTAGCCGCCTATATTTAAATCTTCAACTTTTTCATTAGGTAAAACTATGTTTTGCATGAAATCACCAATCCTAATTAAAAACGCCAAGGAAATCCTTGGCGTTTTTAATTCACATGTAATTACTCTTCAACGGGAGCGCCTACAGGACAAGCTTCTGCACAGCTACCGCAGCTAACACATTCGTCAGCGTTGATAACGTACTTAGAGTCGCCTTCAGAAATGCAACCAACGGGGCAAGCAGATGCGCATGCGCCACAGCTGATGCAATCGTCATTGATAACGTATGCCATAGTGAAGCACCTCTTTCTTAAAATCTAAGTACATTGTACCATAAAACCGAGAAAATTCAATACCTATTTTTCAAAATATCGTTGTTTTTTTATTACAGGTTATATATAATTAGGTTATAAGGTGAGGAATTGGTTATGGAATTTAACTTGAACGGAATAAAACTTAAAAATAATGTTTTTCTTGCACCCATGGCAGGGGTTACCGACCTGGCTTTTCGCAGAGTGTGCCACAAGATGGGTTGTGCACTTTCTTACACCGAAATGGTAAGCGCAAAGGCTTTAAGCTTTGAAAGCAGTAAAACTGAGGACATGATGGCAACCGAGAGCATGCCATCTGCAGTGCAGATTTTTGGTCACGAAAGCGCCACCATGGCAGCAATTGCAAGAAAAGCTGCCGAAGCAGGGCTTTTCCTGGACATAAATATGGGGTGCCCTGCGCCTAAAATTGTAAATAACTCCGACGGCAGTGCACTTATGAAAAATCTGCCTTTAGCACGCGAGATTGTGCGTGAGGTAGTTAAGGCTTCACCCAAAAAGGTGAGCGTTAAAATGAGACTTGGCTGGGACGAGGGCAGTAAAAATGTAATTGACCTTGCCCGTATTTGTGAAGAAGAAGGTGCCTTTGCCATTACTGTTCACGGAAGAACGCGGGAACAGTTCTATTCGGGCACTGCCGATTGGGAGGCCATCGCCAGGGTAAAAGAGGCTGTTAGTATACCTGTAATCGGAAACGGCGATATTTTTTCTGCAGAGGATGCCGTAAGAATGATAAATGAAACAAAGGTGGATGCCGTTATGATCGGCAGAGGGGCACAGGGAAATCCCTGGATATTCTCTCAGACAGAAGCCCTTCTTCAAGGGAAAAAGGTAATAATTCCTACAGCTGAGGAAAAAATGGCGCAGGCTATTGAACACATTGAAATGCTTTGCTCTCTTAAGGGGGAGTATATCGGAATACGTGAAGCAAGAAAGCATGCTGCATGGTATATAAAGGGCATAGAGGGCGCAGCTGCCGCCCGTGAAAGAATTAACAGGTGCGAAAGCCTTGTGGACATGAAAAATGTTTTAATTTCTTTAGCAAAATGCGGTTGACGGAAGTTATAAAAGTTGATATAATAAATAAAATAGTATTTTAAGTGAAGAAAGGGGTAAAAACATGGACAAGATTCTTTATGAAGGCCTTACCTTCGATGATGTGCTTCTCATTCCTCAGAAAAGCGATGTTTATCAGGTTGGCATTGATCTTTCCACAAGACTGACAAACAAGATCAAGCTCAATATTCCTCTTATGAGCTCTGCGATGGATACTGTTACTGAATCTGCTCTTGCAATTGCTATTGCACGTGAGGGCGGTATTGGTATTATCCACAAGAACATGACTATCGAAGCGCAGGCAAGCGAAGTAGACAAGGTTAAGAGAAGTGAAAACGGTGTTATTGTTAATCCATTCTCTCTTTCTGCGCAGCATACTCTCGCTGATGCGGATACCCTTATGGGCAAATATAAAATTTCAGGTGTGCCGATTACTGACGAAGCAGGTAAGCTTGTAGGTATTCTTACAAACCGTGACCTCAGATTTGAAACAGATTTCAGCCGCTCAATCGGCGAAGTTATGACAAAAGAGGGCCTCATCACAGCTCCCGAAGGCACAACATTAGACGAAGCTCAGGAAATTCTTCGTCGCCACAAAATTGAAAAGCTTCCCATTGTGGATAGCAACTATAATTTAAAGGGTCTTATCACAATTAAGGATATTGAAAAGGCTATTCAGTACCCCAACTCCGCACGTGATGAAAGAGGAAGACTTCTTACAGGCGCGGCTGTAGGTATTACAGCAGACGTTCTTGACCGAGTAAAGGCTCTTGTTGACGCATCTGTTGACGTTGTTGTTCTCGACTCTGCTCATGGTCACTCTAAGAACATCATGACATGTATCGACAAAATTAAAACTGCATATCCCGAATTACAGCTCATTGCAGGTAACATCGCAACCTATGGTGGCTGTGAAGACCTTATCAAGGCAGGTGCAGATGCTGTTAAGGTTGGTATCGGACCGGGTTCTATCTGTACAACAAGAGTTGTTGCAGGTATTGGTGTGCCTCAGCTTACTGCAGTTATGCAGGCAGCAGAAGCAGCCGCTAAGTACAACATTCCCATCATCGCCGATGGTGGAATAAAGTATTCAGGTGACCTTCCCAAGGCTATTGCCGCAGGTGCCGATGTTATCATGATGGGCTCACTCTTCGCAGGCTGTGACGAATCTCCAGGAGAAACAGAACTCTACCAGGGCAGAAAGTTCAAGGTTTATCGTGGCATGGGATCTATTGCCGCTATGGAAAAGGGCAGCAAGGACCGTTACTTCCAGTCCGGTTCCAAAAAGCTGGTTCCCGAAGGTGTAGAAGGTCGTGTTCCTTATAAGGGACCTCTTTCCGAAACAATCTTCCAGCTTCTTGGTGGTCTTCGTGCAGGTATGGGATATTGCGGTAGTGCTTCTATCGAAGAATTGAAGAAGAAGGGTCAGTTTGTGAAGATTTCTTCCGCAGGTCTCCGTGAAAGCCATCCTCACGATATTTCCATTACAAAGGAAGCACCTAACTATACAACTAACATATAAAATTGAAAGGCGGATGAAAAATGGATAAGGAAATCGTAATTACCAGACTTACCGATGCAGGCGTTGTTGCTGTTGTTCGTGCAGAAAACGGCGAAAAAGCAAAGAGAATTGCCGATGCTTGTATGGAAGGCGGCGTTCCCGCTATTGAGCTTACTTTCACAGTTCCCATGGCTCATCATGTTATTGAAGATCTTGCTAAGGAATATTCCGACGGCAGCATGATTCTTGGTGCGGGCACAGTTCTTGACTCAGAAACTGCAAGAATTGCTATTCTTTCCGGTGCACAGTACATTGTAAGCCCCTGTTTTGACCTTGAAACAGTTAAGCTTTGTAACCGTTACCGTATCCCCTGCATGCCCGGTGCCATGACAATTAAGGAAGTTGTTACAGCAATGGAAGCAGGCGCAGATATTGTAAAGGTGTTCCCCGGCGAAGCATTCGGCCCCAAGATTTTAAAGGCTATCAAGGGTCCTCTTCCTCAGGCAAAGATGATGCCCACAGGTGGTGTTGATGTAAGCAACGTTGGCGAATGGATTAAGGCAGGCGCATGTGCAGTTGGTGCAGGTGGCGCTTTGACAGGTGGCGCAGCTACAGGCGACTATAAGGCTATTACAGAAAAGGCTAAGGCTTTTGTACAGGCTGTTAAGGAAGCCCGCGGCTTATAATTAAAAGAAAAGGCCCGTCTCAGGCGGGCTTTTTTGGATAAAAGGAGATAATATTATTATGGATTTTGAACAGATTTTAACAAACCTTGCCGAGATTGGTATTTCTCTTGGCGGTAAGCTTATTGCAGCACTTCTGGTGCTTGTTGTTGGTCTTAAAGTAGCAAGCTTTATTGTTAAGCTTGTTGTTAAGACAAAAGCGTTTTCAAAAATTGACATTACAGCGCAGACCTTTTTAAAAAGCGTTATTAACATCGCACTTAAGGCAATTGTGTTTGTAACCGCTATCGGTGTGCTGGGTGTTCCCCTTACAAGTGTAATCACTGTTATAGCATCCTGTGGTGTGGCAGTAGGTCTTGCACTTCAGGGCGGCCTTTCTAACCTCGCAGGTGGTATTATCATTATAATCTTAAAGCCCTTTAAGGTTGGCGACTACATAGTTGAAGGCGGTGTTGAAGGCAGTGTTGAAGCTATAGGCATTTTCTACACAACGCTTTTAACTCCCGATAACAGAAGAGTTATCATTCCTAACGGTTCTCTTATGAATTCTACTGTTACTGCTGTAAATCAGCTCGAAACAAGAAGAGTTGACTTTAAGTTTTCTGTATCTTACGCAACAGATATCGATAAAGCGAGAAAGGTTATCGCTTATGTAATTGAAAATACCGAAAATATTATTCTCGACAAGGGCTTCGACATTCTTCTCTCCGGCCATGGCGAAAGCGGCATCGACTTTGCTGTAAGAGTATGGTCCAAGTCAGAAGATTACTGGACAGTATACTTCTCCATCAATGAAAATGTAAAGAAGGCATTTGATAAGGCAGGCATTGAAATTCCTTATCCCCAGATGGATGTACACGTTAAGAATAATTAATAAAAAAGTGCGGCACTGCCGCACTTTTTGTTATGAAAATATCCTAACTACCGTTCCTGTATTTGTAATGTCAAAAAGCTCTTCAATGTCTGAGTTGAACATTCGTATACAGCCGTTTGATGCGGCAGTGCCGATAGACTCGGGCGCATTTGTGCCGTGAATGCCGTAGCCTTTTTTGCTAAGTCCAAGCCAGCGTGTACCGTAAGGTCCGCCGGGGTTAAGCTGTTTATTTATAACGGTAAAGGTGCCTGTAGGCGTGGGTGTGCTTTCTTTGCCTGTTGCCACGGGATATTCTTTAATAAGCACACCGTTTTGGTATACAGACAAGGTTTTTGCACTTATATTTACCCTGAATTCGAGCTGCAGAGGATTTTCGGGAATGCACAAAACCTGGCCTATGAAAAGGTTTTGTGTAAGTCGTGGGTTTGCTGCAAAAATGTCGTTCTCGCTAATGCCAAATGTGCGTGCAATAGAATATACACTGTCGCCTTTTCGTACAACATAATAATTTCCGCTGTCACAGGGTATGGTAGGACGGTTTACCTGCCCTATGCAAATAATTTGCCCTACCTGCAAATTGTCAGGGTCTACAAAAGGGTTTAAAAGAAGTAAATCTTCAAGAGGAATACCAAAGGAGCGGGAAATGGAGCCAAAGGTATCGCCGGGACGGATTGAATAGGTCTCCGAGCCTATGGGACAGCTCATGTTTCTTCCACCTCCAGAATGGTGCCGACGGGGCAGGCATTAAAAATTTCGAGCATGGAATTGTCGTCTGTTACAACAAAAAGCCCACCTGAGTCTTTCATTTGACTTTTTCCGCGGATGCCGAACTCGTAGGGTGAGAACAACAGCTCCTTTGCGCCTTCAACCCCTCCGGCCTCAAGCCTTTTTTTGGTGAGCACTATTCGGCCCGGGATAAGTACACCATCGGAGGTAAGGGTGCTTTCGTAGGTTTTTGTTCTGCCGTTTTTTTTGTCTGTTATTTCAATGCGGGTACCTTCACGGGACAGGGTAATGCATACGGGAGAGGGTGCAACCGGGATGCAAAGAATAATGCCTGTATAAATGTTTTCGGGCTCTATGCCCATGTTGGCATTTATTATTTCCTCTGTATCAACACCGAACTTTTGCCCTATGGTGAAAAATGTGTCGCCCTCCTGGGCAATGTAATAGTTTGTTGTTCTGCAGGAGGGATATTCCTCATTTGGAAGCGGTATACACAAAATTTGTCCGGGGTTAAGATTGTAGGGGTTAACATTGACATTTGCCATCATTATTTTTTCGACTGTGGTTGAATAGCTTTCAGCTATTTTATAAAGACTGTCGCCCTCGCGCACAATGTAGGGAAGCGAAGCGGTGGGGCAGTTTTTCGTTTTTGGACAAGGCATAATAAATCATTCCTTTCTCTATATAATATGAAAAGAGCTTCACGTTAGTGAAGCTCTTTGAAATAATTTGTTGAATTTTCCTTATCTGTGGCAATCTGTGCCTGTAATTCCTCTACAGAAGCAAACTTTTTTTCAGGGCGCAAAAATTTATAAAACCTTATCTTGATAGCCTTCTGGTAAATGTCTTTGTCAAAATCTGTTATATAAGTTTCAATGCGCAAATTATTGTCGTTAACAGTCGGGTTAATGCCAACATTTGTTACCGAGGCGTATTCCTTTTGGTCAATTACCGTTTTTGTAGCATACACACCATAGGGTAAATCCGGTATGTTATCGGGGTAAATATTTGCTGTAGGAAAGCCCAGCTGCCTTCCGAGCTGCTTGCCCTCACAAACTGTGCCACGAACCTCAAAGGGACGCGTAAGAAGGCTGTTTGCTTGCTCAATTTCACCCTTGGAAAGAGCCATGCGTATTTCGGTTGAGGAAACTGTTACGCCGTAATCTGTCATACAGGGCATTACCTTAACCTGAATGTTGCGCTCTTTGCAAAGCTCGGTTAAAACCACGCTGTTTCCTTCTGCGTTTTTTCCGAAGGTATAGTTGAAGCCGCAGAACAAGGCTTGCGCATTGAGCTTTCTTATAAGAATGTTGTCAATAAATTCCTCAGGCGAAAGTGAAAGTGTTTCCTTGTTGCAGGGAAGCACCACTACCTCGTCTATGCCTAAAGACAGCATCAGCTCTTTTTTGTGTGAAAGGCTTGTGAGATATTTAATTTTTTTGCCGAAATATTCTGCAGGGGATTTTTCGAAGGTAAGGGCTATGCTTTTTATTCCTTGTGCCCTTGCGTAGGCTACACATTCCGTTAAAATACGGGTGTGTGCCTCATGCACTCCATCGAAAAAGCCCAGTGCGCATACTGATTTTTCCATTAATAAAACCCCTTAATCATTTTAAGGCAATAGGCGCCGTCAATTTCCTCAACATGGGAAAGTGCTATAAAGTCACCTGTGTTATCGTACACTCGCACGGTCTTGTTTTTATGCTTGTTAAAGTAAATAGGCACGCCGTTCTTTACCATTTTAGACTTTCTTTCGTCAAGATCAACTCTCTCGTATTCCATAAAGCACATATCCAGCGGAAGAATGCAGCTTTCGGGATTTTGGGCTATTTCTTCGGGAGTATACGCATCCGAAAGGGAAAACACGCCTGTTTTTGTTCGTCTTAAGGTGGCAACCGAGCCCAATGTGCCTAAAGCTTCGCCTATATCGTCTGCAAGTGTACGGATGTAGGTGCCCTTTGAACAGCTTACCCTTAGGGTAATGTAGGGAAGAGCAATGTCTGTAATTTCAATTTCGTTAATTGTTACCGGTCTTGGTGTTCGTTCAACCTCAATGCCCTGTCTTGCAAGCGTATGGAGCCTTTGCCCGTTTACACTGATGGCAGAATACATTGGCGGTATCTGCTCTATTTCACCCACGAAGGAGGCTACAGTACGTTCAATGTCCTCTTTGGTAACGTTAACCTCTCGCTCTTCGAGAACCGTGCCCGAAAGATCTAAGGTGTCTGTTCTGACGCCTAATTTTATTTTTGTAACGTATTCCTTATCTGTTGAAACAATGAGCTCAGCTGCTCTGGTGGCATTGCCTACAAGAATTGGCAGCACACCTGTTGCATCGGGGTCGAGGGTTCCTGTGTGACCAACTCGCTTGGTGCCGAAAGCTTTTTTTATAATGCCCAATGCCTTAAAGCTTGTAACCCCTAAGGGCTTGTCCATTATAACAATGCCTTTCATTCCTCCACCGCCTTTATAAGGTGGGGAAGTATTAAGGCATGCACCTCACTGACTGTGCCCTTGATTGTTGCGCCTGCGGCCTTTTCGTGACCACCGCCGCCAAAGAGCGCAGCAATTTTTTCAACGTTGTAGCTGCCCTTGCTTCTGAAGCTTACCTTGGAAAAGCCGTCGTCCTCCTCCTTTATAACAGCACTTACGCATACTGTGCCAATGCTTCTGGGCACATCTGCAAGTGCACCTGCATCGTTGCGTGTTGCACCAACCTTTTCCATCATTGCCTTTGTTATGAAGGCTGTTCCCACTTTTCCATCTGCAAAAAGCTCAATGGTGCCGATAGTTTCACCGCGGAGCTTAACGAGTGAATAGGTGCTGTTAAAAAACAGCTCGTTTGACAATGCCGAAACATCTGCGCCTGCTGTAATGAGTGCGGCAAGCATATTGGCAGAAAAGGGGCGCGTGTTCTGGTAGCGGAAGCTGCCTGTGTCAGAGGCGAGGGCAAGGTAGAGATATTCTGCAACCTTTTTTGTAAGAGGAATGTTATCCTCCAGCATCATTTTATAGATAACCTCTGCCGTTGCCGCCGCATCGGGTTCAACACGGCTTACGGGTGCATAAACCATTTCTGAAATGTGGTGGTCAATCCACACCTTATCCTCTGATTCTTCAAAAAGAGGTTGGTTTGCACCTAACCTTTCTATGGTGCTTACGTCAACACCGCAGATGGTTTCGTAGTTATAGGTTTCATTTTCATTATATAAACGCACATCTGTTTCCATAAATGAAAGGTGCTTTGCAAGGGTAGAGTCCGGCATGATAATGTCGGCAGTAATGCCATTATCTCTTAAAAGAGTGCGTATAGCCATACATGAGCCCATTGCATCCCAGTCGGTTGAAATATGGGGCAGAAGTGCTACGGATTTTCTGGTTAAAAGATAGGAGAGTGGTGTCATAGTTTTGCTCCTTGCTTGTTAATTAAAAAGCGGGACGGGGTTTTGTACCCTCGCCCCGCTTTTTGTGTCATTCTTCTGCTTCTTCAGAAGGTGTGTTTTTTATAACGGATTGTAAAAGCTCGTTAATATGAGCACCGTGCTCGATAGAGTTATCAAGCTCAAAGTGAAATTCAGGTAATGCCCGAAGGAGCACTCTCGAGCCGATTTCCTTACGGATAAAGCCTGCGGCGCTCTTTAAACCCTTCAATGCTTCCTTTTTTGTTTCTTCGTCACCCATAATGCTTATATATGCCTTGGCATACTTCAAATCCTTTGTGACAGATACTGAAACAACACTTGTCATTAAGGGGATTCTGGGGTCCTTCAATTCACGTATTATATCCGAAAGATGCTTTTTTACTTCTTCGGATATTCTGTCAGTTCTCTGATAATTAGCCATATAATCAATTCCTTTAATTTGTTATACAGGCTTATGCCTGCTTAACCTCTTCCATAACGAAGCATTCAACGTTGTCGCCAACCTTGATATCGTTATAGTTTTCAAAGCCCATACCGCATTCGTAGCCGGAAGCAACTTCCTTGGCATCGTCCTTGAATCTCTTAAGAGAGGAGAGCATGCCCTCGTGGATAACAATACCGTCACGAACAATTCTTACCTGACAGTGACGAACAATCTTACCATCGGTTACATATGCACCTGCAATTGTACCAACACCGGAAACCTTGAAGGTGTCGCGGATGTCTGCATGACCGATAACTGCTTCACGGAACTTAGGTGCAAGCATACCCTTCATAGCAGCTTCAATTTCTTCGATAGCTTCGTAAATGATACGATATGTGCGGATATCAACGTCGTTTGTATCGCTTGCACTTCTTGCACCTGCATCGGGACGAACGTTGAAGCCTACGATGATAGCGCTACTTGCTGCGGCAAGTGTAACGTCGCTTTCTGTAATGGCACCTACTGCACCATGGATAACTCTTACCTTAACTTCTTCGTTGGAAATCTTTTCTAAAGACTGCTTAACTGCTTCAACGCTGCCCTGAACGTCGGCCTTAACAATAATGTTAAGAGTCTTCATGGCGCCTTCGTTGAGTACGTCGAAGAGGTTGTCGAGGCTTACCTTTGTTGCTGCCTTAACCTTTTCGTCCTTAATCTTCTGCTTTCTTGCTTCAACAACGTTGCGGGCTGCTCTTTCGTCGTCTACAACGTAGAAGGTATCGCCGCCCTCGGGAGTTTCGGAAAGACCAATAATTTCAACGGGAGTGGAGGGACCTGCCTCTTTAATCTTCTTGCCCTTGTGGTCAGTCATTGCTCTTACTCTGCCCACTGCTGTACCTGCAACAATAATGTCGCCTGCCTTCAATGTACCATTCTGAACGAGTACTGTAGCAACCGGACCACGACCCTTATCAAGCTTGGATTCAACAACTGTACCCTTAGCCTGTCTGTTGGGGTTAGCCTTCAATTCTTTGAGTTCTGCTGTAAGGGTAAGCATTTCAAGAAGGTTGTCGATACCGATGTTCTGCTTTGCGGAAACTTCAACGCATACAACGTCGCCGCCCCATTCTTCGGGAACAAGACCATGCTCTGTTAATTCCTGCTTAACTCTGTCGGGGTTTGCACCTTCGCGGTCAATCTTGTTGATTGCAACAATAATGCTAACCTCAGCCGCCTTAGCGTGGTTAATGGCTTCAATTGTCTGGGGCATGATACCATCATCTGCTGCAACTACGATAATTGCAATATCTGTTACCATTGCACCGCGCAGTCTCATAGCTGTGAAGGCTTCGTGACCGGGTGTGTCAAGGAAGGTTATCTGCTTGCCGTCAACTGTTACTGTATAAGCACCGATGTGCTGTGTAATACCGCCTGCTTCTGTTGCGGTAACGTTTGCTTTTCTGATACAGTCAAGAAGAGAGGTTTTACCATGGTCAACGTGACCCATTACAACAACAACGGGAGGACGGGGAAGAAGGTCCTTTTCGTCGTCGGGAGTGTCGTTGAAGAGCTTATCTTCAGCTGTAACAATAATTTCTCTCTCAACCTCTGCGCCCATATCTTCAGCAATCATGCTTGCTTCGTCAAAACCGATTGTCTGGTTAACTGTTGCCATAATACCAAGAGTCATAAGGCGCTTGATAACCTCAACAGGGCTGCACTTTAATTCCTTTGCAAGATCGCCCACAGTGATTTCATCGGGAATGAGAAGGTGAAGCTTTTCCTGCTTCTTTTCCTTCTGCTTCTTTTCCATAATTTCTTCGTTCTGCTGGTTCTTCTTGCCCTGATTCTGGTTCTTGTTTTTATTCTTTTTTATCTTCTGTTTGCTTGTTTCTGTGTCCTTAATCTGAACATTAACAAGGCTTTCTGCCTTTTCGGTCTTAAGCTGCTGGTCAAGGTCAACAGCGTTTGTACGTGTGTCAACGTATCTTACTTCCTTCTTGCGGGAAATCTTTTCCTCAGAAGGAGCTTCCTCGATCTTTTCCTTTTTGGCTTCCTTTGCGGGGGCCTCTTCCTTTACTGCGAACTGAGAGCGGAGAAATGCTGCAAGGTCTTCGCCCTTGTCATTCTTCTGAGTGTAGTATTCAAGAAGAATATCCATTTCGTGTGTTTCAAGGGAACTCATGTAGCTTTTGCCTGTTACATTATACTTAGTAAGCACCTCAAGAATTTCCTTGTTGGGAACACCGAACTGCTTTGAAATTTCATGAATTTTAGGTTTAGCCATCAATGCCACCTCCATATAATTTTAGAATTGCCGATTTGAAGTTTTCGTCACATATTGCAAGTGCGACAGTGTCCTTTTTTCCAACTGCTTTACTGAGAGAAGCCTTGTCTGCCACGCAAATATAGGGAACAGAAGTGTTTTTGCACTTTGCTTCTATACTGCGGCGGTTGCTTGCGCCTATGTCGGAAGGCATAATTACAAGCTTAGCCTTACCTTCGTCGCATGCCGCCAATGTGAGAAATACACCGAATTTAACCTTTCCTGCTCTTACGGCAAGGCCGGTCATTCCAAGAATTTTATTTGTCAATTAAATCATTCCCCAATTTTTTCATTTACTGCAGAAAAAACCTCAGCAGGAACAAAACATTTTAAAGAACGTTCAAAGCCTTTGGTTTTGGGAAGGCGCTCGAAGCATTCACGGTTGGCGCATAAATACGCTCCTCTTCCGGGCATTTTGCCTGTGGGATCGTACTTTATTTCGCCGTCCTTGTTTTTAACAACCCTTATAAGGTTTTTCTTTTCCTGCATTTTTCTGCACACAACGCACATTCTTTCGGGAGTGCTCATTTAAAAGCCTCCTTTATCAGTTGGCCTGAGAGTCGCCCTTGATGTCGATCTTCCAGCCTGTGAGACGTGCTGCGAGACGTGCATTCTGGCCTTCCTTACCAATGGCAAGAGAAAGCTGGAAATCAGGAACTGTTACAAATGCGCTCTTTGCTTCTTCGTCAATCTTAACAGTGGAAACTGTTGCAGGATTGAGTGCTGCACTGATGTACTTTGCAATGTCCTCATCGTAGAGAATAATGTCAACCTTTTCACCGCCGAGAGCATCAACAACTGCTGCTACTCTTGCGCCCTTGGGGCCAACACAGCTACCCACTGCATCAACGTTTTCGTTGTCAGAGTAAACAGAAATCTTTGTTCTGCTGCCCGCTTCACGTGCAATAGACTTAATAACAACTGTTCCGTCCTGAATTTCGGGAACCTCGTGAGAGAAGAACTTCTTAACCATGCCGGGATGTGTTCTGGAAACAAGAAGCTGAAGAGCCTTTGTAGACTTCTTAACCTCTAAGATGTAAACCTTTACAACGTCGCCAACGTTAAGAACTTCGCCGGGAATCTGTTCAGAAGGGGCAAGAAGAGCTTCGGCACTGCCCATGTCAAGATAAATGCCCTTCTTTTCAATTTTTACAACCTTACCTGTTAAAACGTCGTTTTCCTTATCGGAGTATTGAATGAACACATTTCCGCGTTCAGCCTCACGAATTTTCTGTACAACCATCTGCTTTGCTGTCTGAGCGGCAATTCTGCCAAACTTTGCAGGGTCTGCAGGAAGCTCAACCACGTCACCAATCTGGTAACGGATAGAAATTTCTCTTGCTTCCTCAAGTGTCATTTCGCTTGATTCATCTTCAACAACTTCAACAACTGTTTTTTCAGCCCATACCTTCATGGCTCCACTCTTGCGGTCAACTGTTGCATAACATACAAAGTTGGGACCGTAGTTTTTCTTGTAAGCCGTGATGAGAGCTGTTTCCAAGGCTTCGCACATAACCTCCTTGGATATTTTCTTTTCCTTCTCAAGTGCATCCAATGCTGCAATGAGTTCTTTGTTTGCTTTCATGATGCTACATTAGCTCCTTTCTTTTAGAACGTAATAGCAAGCCTTACAGAAGAGGTCTTGCCTTTTTCTATTCTTACAACTCTTTCGCCTAATTTAATTGACAAAAGAGAATGGTCATAGCCTGTGAGTGTACCGGTGAGGGTTTTGCTGCCTTCAAAGGGAGCAAAAAGCTTTAAGTCAACCTCCTTGCCAATGGCTTTTTCAAAATGCCAGTCGCGGGTTAACTTGCGGTCAATACCGGGTGAGGAAACCTCGAAAATATATTCCTCTTTGATAGGGTCAAGCTCGTCGAGCTTATCGTTAACCTTGCGGCTTACTCTTTCACAGTCTTCGATTGTAACGCCGCCGTCCTTATCGATGAAAAGCCTCAGATAGTAGTTGCCGCCTTCTTTTTTGTACTCGCATTCGTATACATAAACGCCTTCTTCTGCGCAAATGGGAGTAGCAATTTCTTCAAGAAGAACTTCGTTTTTTGCCATGGATATTCCACCTCCAACAATACAAAAGAGTGGACGCTCTGCCCACTCTTCCTTGAATACACGTAGATTATACCATTAAAGTAAGAAAAATGCAAGAGTTTTTTATATATAAATAAGAAAAAACTTGAAGAAACAGTACAATAATAGTATAATAAACTGGTAATTGCAACACGGGCGACCACAGGTCGCCCCTACAATGGGTGATAAAAATGGAAACTTTAATGATAATTGACGGTAACAGCATAATAAACATAGCCTATTACGGCATACGCCCCCTTTCCACAAAGGAAGGCATCCCCACGAATGGCATCTATGGCTTTATGAACATTCTCTTAAAGCACCTTGAAGAGGTTAAGCCTGAATACCTCATGGTTGCCTTTGACCTTAAAGCGCCTACCTTCCGCCATAAGGAATACAGTGAATATAAGGCTCAGAGAAAGGGTATGCCCGATGATCTGGCGGCACAGTTGCCTCATCTTAAGGAGCTTCTCGGGGCAATGAATGTGAAAATGCTTTCTAAAGAAGGCTTTGAAGCTGATGACATAATCGGTACCATTGCCCAAAGGTGTGAAAACGAAAACGTGCGCTGTGTTATTGTGACAGGTGACAAGGACGATTTGCAGCTTGCCAGTGAAAAAACGCACATTCTTCTTACAACCACAAGAATGGGTCAGACAACCGTTGAAGACTTTGACCATGAAGCCTTTGTAGAAAAATATCACATTACACCCCATGAATTTATTGACGTTAAAGCTCTTATGGGCGACAGCTCCGACAACATCCCGGGCGTGCCGGGCATAGGCGAAAAAACCGCATTTACCCTTATTGAAAATTTCCACTCCTTAGAGGGTGTGTATGAAAACATCGAATCCGATATTATAAAAAAGGCTCAGCGGCAGAAGCTTCTCGACGGAAAAGACAGTGCATTTATGAGCCGTTATCTTGCAACCATCGTACGTGACATGCCACTTGAAACAGATTTTGAAGAAGCAAGGCGAGGCGGTTACAACACAGTAGAGCTTGTTAAAAAGCTTGAACAGCTCGAACTTAAAAAGCTTGCTGACAGGCTCGGTGTGGAGGCTGTAGCTGAAAAGGCAGAAGCTGCCCCCGTTAAGATTGCCGACGAAGCTGTTTTAGAAAAGCTCAAAAAGCAGGAAAAGCTTTTCTTTGCACTTGAAGGTGAGGAAGCTGTTTTCCTCTGCGGCGAAGCATATTCTGCACCCGTTGAGCTTCTGCGTGATGCGCTTGAAAACGAGAAAATTAAAAAATATACAGTTGATTACAAGGCTGTAAAGCATTTGCTCAGTAATATGGGCATAAGCTTAAATGGAGAATATTACGATTTTGCAATTGCTCAGTACGTATTGAACCCCTCGGAGAAGGACTACAGCTTTTCTGCTCTGTGCGAAAAATTTGACCTTGCACTCTCTGTTGTAAGCATGCCTGAGCTTTATGAGGCACAGCTTGAATTAATAGCAGAGCGTGGTCAGGAAAAGCTCCTTTATGACATTGAGCTTCCCCTTTGCGATGTTCTTTATTCTATGGAAAAAGAAGGCTTTCTGGTAAATAAAGAAGCACTGGCCTCCTTTGGCGAAATGCTCGGCGAAAGACTTATGGAGCTGGAAGGTGCTATTTACTTTATGGCAGGGAAGGAATTTAACATTAACTCCACAAAGCAGCTTGGGGTTATCCTCTTTGAGGAAATGGGGCTTCCTGTTGTGAAAAAAACAAAAACAGGCTACTCCACCGACAGTGAGGTTTTAGATAAGCTTTCGGGCAAGCACGAAATTATTGACCTTATACAGGAATACAGAGTGCTTATGAAGCTTAAGTCCACCTATGCAGACGGGCTTTTGCCTGTCATTGCAGAAGATGGACGAATCCATTCCACCTTTAACCAGACCGTTACGCAAACGGGCAGGTTAAGCTCAACTGAGCCTAATTTACAGAATATTCCTACACGCACAAGCTTAGGCCGTGAAATACGAAAAATGTTTGTTGCAAAGGATGGCTGTAGCCTTGTGGGTGCCGACTATTCTCAGATAGAGCTCAGGGTGCTGGCACATATTTCCAAGGATAATAACATGACAGATGCATTTTTGCACGATATTGATATACACCGCATGACAGCATCTCAGGTTTTTAACGTGCCCGATTTTCTTGTTACAGACGACATGCGCTCCGCGGCAAAAACCGTTAACTTCGGAATAATCTACGGTCAGGGCGATTTCGGCTTAAGCAAAGAGCTGAAAATTTCTGTCAAGAATGCGAGAGCATATATCGAAAGCTATTTTACAAAGTATGAAGGCGTGCGTGCCTACATGACCGAAACTATTGAAAAAGCAAAGGAAGAAGGCTTTGTAAACACCATTTTTGGCAGGCGCAGATACATCGACGAGCTTAAAGCTAAAAACAGAAACCTTGTTGCCTTTGGCGAAAGATGTGCAATGAATACCCCCATACAGGGCTCAGCGGCAGATATTATAAAAATTGCAATGGTTAACGTGTATAACGCGCTTTGTGAAAAATGCCCCGACAGCCGCCTTGTTATGCAGGTGCACGACGAACTCATTGTTGAAGCACCCGAAAAGGATGTGGAAAAGGTAAAGGCAATTTTAAAAGAAGAAATGGAAAATGCGGTAAAGCTTAACGTTCCGCTTATTGCAGATGTGAAGACAGGCAAAAGCTGGTACGAAACGAAATAAAACACACAAGGAAGAGATATTATGAAAGGACAATTGGTTTTAGGTATCACAGGTGGCTCCGGAAGCGGGAAAAGCCAGGTTTGCAAGCTTCTTGCATCTATGGGTGCCCATATAATAGATGCCGACGAAATAGGTCATGAGGTTACTGCGCGCAGCGATGTTCTGCGCGAAATTGAGGTTGCCTTTGGCTCCGAGGTAATAAAAGAGGACGGTACCCTTAACCGTAAAGCATTGGGCGAGGTTGTGTTTTCTTCAAAAGAGGCGCTTGAAACCCTCAACATTATTACCCACAAAAAAATATACGACGAAATTGAATTGCAGCTTAAAGAGGCAGGAAGCGACATTGTGGCAATCGATGCAGCTGTCTTGAAACAGACTCGTCTTAAGGACCTTTGCGATTTTGTGGTTGCTGTTGTTGCACCAATAAACCAAAGGGTGCAGCGCATAATGCAGCGTGACGCTCTTAGCGAGCAAAGGGCACTTGACCGCATAAACTCTCAGCCCACAGATGCACAGTATGCTCACGGCGTTGATTTTGTAATCCTTAATAACGGCAATGTAGAAAACCTTAACAGAAGAGTAATAGAGATTTTTGAAACTATCCGCGACGAATAATCGGAAATTTTCACTCATCTTGCATGTTTTTCTCACTTGTGTACGCATAGTACACGGTGTTTCAAAAAGCTTAAAAACACTACTTTAACGGAAAGGGACTGACACAATGAAATTAATACGCAGCATTGTGAGCACGTTTATTGTTGCCATTGTTATTATTGGCTCCATTTTCTGTGCGTACAGGCTTTTTTCCTTGAAATATGTGCACGAAATACGCCAAAGTGCCGACGAAATGGGCGTTGACCGCTTTCTTGTTGCTGCTCTAATAAAGGCGGAAAGCAATTTTAACGTGGATGCAATCTCCCGTGCCGATGCAAAGGGCGTTATGCAGCTAACCGACGAAACCGCTCAATTTTGTGCAGAAAAAATGGGAATCGAATTAAATGAAGGGGACATCTATTCTCCTGCAATTAACATTCGCCTGGGCACATTTTATCTTAGTCGCATGCTTAATTTGTTCGACGGCGATGAAAGATTGGCTGTTGCAGCCTATAATGCAGGGGAGGGCAGGGTGCAGGAATGGCTGAAAAACCCAACTCTGTCAACAGATGGCGAAAGCCTCGATTTTATCCCCTATGAGGAAACACGTCGGCATGTGGAAAAAATTGAAACCTACAAAAAAATATACAAGCTGTTATATCCCAATTTGTAAGAACAAAGTGTCTCCGACACTCTCTGACGATAGTTGTAATTAAAGTAAACAGAGGAGAAAACACATTGTAATGCCTTTGTAGCTTTTCCGAGTCTTGCGAGGAAATTCTCGCACGGCAATAATATAAAATTTTAACAGCACTGCATATGCAGTGCTTTTAAAATTTTAATGTGTAACTGTCACAAACAGGGGAAAGTGAGTTTTTGTTAAAAGCAAAAATGCGGGCATAGCTTGCGCTTTCGCTTTTGCATTCAATTGCCTCTGCGGGGTTTATATGTGCCTGCAGAAGAGTACCGTCTTCGCTGTATATACCAACAAAGACTGTTGCGCCATCAATCATGTGAACGTGGTGTGCCAATAAAACTTCCTTTGTGCCGCTTAAGGTAATAACAGGCGTTGTAATGCCGAACAAAAACCTTTTTACAGTAATATAGATGGGCATAAACTCTTCTGTTATAACTCCATCAATTGCCTCGGTGGTAGATTCAGGGTAAGCTTTTGCAAGAGCATCACGAACCTTAATGTTTTTGCGCATTTTAAAAGCTTCCTTAAAAGCCGTGAACATTAAACTGTCAAAGTTTTCCTCGGTAAGCTCCACGTTCTGCTCAAGTACCTTGTCCTCAACGCTTTTTACAAAGGTCATAAGCTGGTTGTCGGTTATACCTAAATCCTTGATTTTGTTTATAAAATCAGGATAAAGAGTGTAGCACTCGTTGTAAGCTCCTTCTTCGTCGTAGTCTATGGCTGAAATTGCAGGAACAAAAGAAAGAATAGTTATCAAAATCAACAAAACAAATAATACTTTTTTAATCATAATCACCCACTTAACAAAAAAGCGAGAGGTTTTCCTCTCGCTTCCTGTTTTCTCTCTCAAAATTCGCTTTTAATTAGATAGCGCGAACGATCTTTCCGCTGCGAAGGCAACGGCTGCATACATGGAGAGTCTTGGGAGTACCGTTTACAAGGGCCTTAACTGTTCTTACGTTAGCCTTCCATGTTCTGTTAGAACGACGATGAGAGTGGCTCAC
>JAFQLL010000041.1 GCA_017414645.1 Clostridia bacterium
TGAGGGAACACAAGGTCAACACCGCCTGAGTGAATGTCAATTGTTTTACCAAGGTACTTATTAACCATGGCACTGCATTCAATATGCCATCCCGGGCGACCAATACCCCAGGGGCTGTCCCAGCCTATTTCGTTATCCTTTCTCTTTTTCCAGAGAGCAAAGTCAGCCGCATCACGCTTGCCGTCCTCCAGGTCCTTTCTCACGCCCTCCATCAAATCATCAAGGGGCTTGTGGGAAAGCTTGCCGTAATTGGGGTCGCTCTTAACGGAGAAGTAAACGTCACCGTCCACCTCGTAGGCATGACCCTTTTCGATAAGTGTTTCGATAATTTCAATAATAGCATCAATATTTTCTGTTGCTCTGGGGTGGATTGTAGCCTCACGGATACCAAGCCCCTTTGCATCTGTAAAGTATTCCTTAATGTACTTGTCGGCAATTTCACGAACGGTAATGCCCTCTTCCTTACTTTTGTTGATTAACTTATCGTCAACGTCTGTAAAATTCTGAACAAAGGTTACCTTATAGCCAAGGTACTCAAAAAAGTTACGGAGACAGTCAAACACAATAAAGGGTCTTGCATTGCCTAAGTGGAAATAGTTATACACTGTAGGACCGCAGGAGTACATCTTTACCTCGCCCTCTGTAACGGGTTTGAATTCTTCCTTTGTTCTTGTCATTGTATTATATAATTTCATTATTATCGCCTCATTCCTTGCAAATCCTCAAGCTCGCATCTGAGCTGTTCAATTTCCTGCTGTAGCCTCGCAAATTCCTGCCCTATAAGGTCAGGTGTTGCTGCCCAGTCAATGTCGCCCACTCTCTGCCCGTTAATTTTCTTAACTCGTGCAGGGGCGCCCACGCAGGTACAGTTTTCGGGCACCTCGTGTAAAACCACGCTGTTTGCCGCAATAACCGAGTTGTCGCCAACCTTAAAGGAGCCTAAAACCTTGGCACCTGCACCAATAAGCACATTGTTGCCGATTGTCGGGTGTCTCTTGCCCTGCTCCTTACCCGTACCGCCCAGTGTAACCCCCTGGTAAATGGTACAGTTGTCGCCCACAATAGCGGTTTCACCAATAACAACACCGCTTCCGTGGTCAATAAGTAACCCACGCCCGATGGTTGCACCGGGGTGTATTTCAATTCCCGTAACAAGCCTTGCAAACTGACTCACAAACCTTGCCAGGAAAAACCTTTTATGCTTATAAAGCCAATGTGAAACACGATGAAAGTGCACCGCATGAAGCCCCGAGTACATAAAAAATACCATAAAGGGGCTTTTTGCCGCAGGGTCACGCTCCATAATGCTCTTAACATCGTAGCGAAGGGATTTAAACATTACAATCCTCCCAATATACATACCTTTAAGTTATTATATAATAAATTACTTGAAATTACAATAGTTTTTACAGAAAAAGCCACGGAAATTTCCGTGGCTTTTCTTCAAAAAATTTTATTTAACTGTGATTTTCTTTACTACGGGCACCATTGAGGAAACTGACTTCCATACAAATACCTCAATGCTTTCCGCATCTGCCTTAACGGGGAATGTGAGAGCTTCACCATTATACAACTTTGTGATAACCTCTTCACCCTTGTTAACGCTTACTGCAACAGTACAGCCACTATCAAGGTTTTCAGCTGTAACTGTAACAGCATTGTCCTTAAGTTCTGCATAAACATAGGTCAGAACAGGCTCGCCAAGCTCACGTACAGAGAAGTTACGTACAGAAACCTGACCCCATTCATGTGCCCAGCCAAGCTGGAACATGAAGTAACCATCAGATGTTGCTGTTGCCATAGCTTCAATTGTTACCCATTCGTTTGCTGTATCAAGGTACTTTGCTCTGCCAATGTGAGTATCAAGCACACTTGTAAGGGTTGTAATGTCACCGTTTGTGCCGGGTATTCTGTTCTGGTATACGTCGCCGGACTCTGTAACAGCGTCAAAGCCTACAACGTTATTTACCCAACTGTTGGGGTTAATTTCTGTAGCCTTCATTTCAAAGCTCATAATGTAGGTCTTGCCCTCTTCTGCCTTAAGGTACTCATTCACATCAGAGGCATCCCTCATCCAGCTTGTAAGAACTGCGCCCATGTAAGGCTCATTAACGTCGCTCTTCCAGGGGTAATCTGCACCGTTATTTACCATTGTTAAAACGGGTGTTGTAACGTAAGCATCTTCGCCCTCTGTAGCTGGTGTATAGATAAAGTGTGTATCTGTGCTCGACCTCCATGCACCTGACTCGGAAAGGTAGGGTCTGTCAGAAAGAGGATTGTGAACACCATTCACATAACCGCCCTGCCAGCCGGTAACGAAGGTGTAACCGCCTTCACGGGTGGTTTTGCTCATATCACCGTTATATACAAGGTTCTTACCAATGGAATGGATAGGCTCGTAAATTGCTGTGTATTCGTTGCCTCTCTTTACAGTTTCCTTAACGCCGTAAACTGCATCTTCCTTGCGTATCCGGTCAACGGGTACGAAATTGAAAACTTCGCTGCCTAAGTTAAGTGTTACCTCCTCGGAGGGAAGAAGCTCGTTGCCCTTTTCGTCAACATACTTCTTTATAACAACCTCATCGCCAACATAGTCGGGCACTTCAACCTCATTTTCTACATCAGCAATAAACTTAATTGCATCGTGCGTGAGTACTCTGTCATAAACCTTAACGCCTCTTACCTGACCTTCAAAGCCACCAACCTCAACATTTTCAAGCTTCAAGCCTTCTGCAGGCACCTTAATGTCAACCAGGTTTTCACGGTAAAGTGTTAAGTATTCACCGTCATAGGTTAATATGTGGCTTACATAGCCATCATAGTTTTCAATGCCGTAGTTACCGCCTGTGCCACGTCCATAAGTCTTCCAGCAGTCACTTGTGCCGTAAACGTTAGCGGAAACATAATCTGTACCGTCAACATTTACAACTACTCTTGCTCTGTCGCCCCATACGTTGGCACCGTAATGTGTGTTCATTGTTTCAACACGTACTTCAGCGTTGCCAAGGTCAAAAAGCTTGCCCTCGTAATCGCCTTCAAGGTAAATTTCTGTCATCACAGTAAATTCACCGTCAAGTTCTGCTTCCAGAACATTTGCAGTTTCCTTTGTGGAAACGAATGCACCGCCTATATCCAGATAGTTCTCACTTGCAAAAGAATCCTGCACTTCATCGATGCCGTTCCATTCTACAGGAAGGGGTGCTTCAGCATGCACTGCTGTACAGTAGCCGTTTGCACCGTAAGCATTGCTTACAATCCAGTCATAATAATCGCCGTGCATCCATATAAGGCGGATGTCCTTGCCTTCGCTGTTGGGAATAACAAAGGGACGAACATTGTTCTTTTTGGAATTTTTAGTAATCTGTTCAGTTTCAAGAACCTCTGTACCCTCGTCGTTCATTGTGTACTTTATAATTTCATAAACTCTGCCGTACAGGCCTTCAACGGGTACGGAGCAGTACATAACGTTTGTGTTGTCGGGATCTATTGCCATACCGCCACTGTAGCACATTTCAAGCCCTGCTGTCTGGTGGAAATGACCGCCACCGTTACTGAGGAAGGTCTTAACCCATGCTGTGCCGTTCCACTTTACGTAGTAGTAGTCGTGGCTTGTTTTGCTTCCGTTAATTCTTACCATAGCGATAACGGGATTACCGTCGTTACCCTCTGCCACCTGCCATACCCAGTCGCGCATAGAAACTGCATCAACAATGTGGCTCTGACTTGAATTACTTGCATTAACGTTCAATACACCGTTTGCAATAGTTGTCATCGTGTTGCCGTGAACGTCCTCAAGTGTCATATCTTCAATATTAATCTGGTTGAAGAACACCCAGTTGTTTGCTTCGTTGTCGGGGTGACCCAAGGTGTATGTAACATACAGCTTGTCAACGCCGTTGGAGGCATACTTTGCATAGGGTCTTGCCGCTGTACTCTGCACCATCTGGTAAGGACCGTAGGTAAACTCTGTATTGCCGTCCTCATCGGGCATAGCAAGCTTTGCAATTGTGGGATGCCAGTTAATGCCTCTCCACATTAAGTAAATGTGGTCGGGGTCGTTTCCCATTAAGAAGGGTGAAGGATATGTTGTGTTTGCCGAAGTGTTAAGGCACTTTTCTTCACCTAAGGTTGTTAAATCGCCCGGCTCTGTAGTCACTCTGTACCAGAAGCACGGCTCGTCTGTATGACGGGAATAGAACACAATAATTCTTTCGTCGGGAAGAACTAAGAAAGTGGGGTTATTGTGGTCATCGGGCTGAATGTTTGTTCTTATTAAAATTTCGTTATATGTATCTGTTAAATGGTCAATCTGTGTAGCCTTGATGTTTCCGTGAACATCAATATAGCCTAAAATTGTGAAATCAAGTGTGCCTTCATCGTTAGCATAGGAAATACTTCTCGGGTCAGCAAACCAGCACCATGCACCCTCGTCGTCAATTTCATAGCCCGAGAAAACAGAAGAGTTATCTCTGTTATAAACAAGCACAATTTCACTTGTTCCGTCAGCCTCTACCACTGTTGAAAGGGTGGAGTCCTCTTCTGAGTATACAAATACACCCTGCTCGTCCCATTCATTAAGCTCAATAACGGGCTCTATAGCTTCTGTGTATGTATATGTGCTTCCGGAAATAACGTTATTTATAACCTTCTCTTCTTCCCACACATAGTTTATTCCATCCATTAAAACAGTTTTTACCTTAACTGTTGTAAGTGTACCCTCTTCCACCTTAAGTGTTGCAGGATGGCTTGATGTGCTGTTATAAATCCACATACCGCCGTGAGGCACCGCTACACGGAAGGTTACCTGGCTCTTGCCTTCCTTCGCCATCTCTTTAACATATTCTGCAAGCTTAACGGAGGACAGTGTAACAGTCTGGTCAACCTGGTTACCCCCTGCCATGCTTACAGGTGTTGTAAGACCCAGAAGGGGCAGATTACCTGTACCGGAGTCACTGCCCGACACACCAAAGGTGCTCTTATCAGTCGCAGTTGTCCATGTGCCGTCAACGCTGTTACCGTAGATAGCAAGGCGTGCACCTGCCTCGTTTATCTGCTTGATAAACCTTACTGTAAGGCCAAGGGTAACCTTAATATCCGTTTCTGTGTTCAGGTCAGCAGGGATATCAAAGGAAACTACCGCCTGCCTTGATGAGCCGAAGCCCGAGCCTGAAATGCTCTGTGTTACCTCTGTGCCGTCAGAATCTGTGAATGTGCTTGCACCGTTCCAGTTATCTGTTCCGTTCCATGCAACCAATACACAGCTTCCGCCGCTTTCACCGCTTCCTTCAAGACTGCTGAGCGTGCCTGAAGGGGTAAAAAATGCCATGTTGCTTGCTGTAA